>NZ_CP054705.1:3909507-4211408 GCF_016495725.1 Salicibibacter cibarius
ACAGACGCATATTTTCTTCCTGGCCGTAAATACGCTGTTCCATTTTCTCCATTAATTGTTGCAACGCCTTCACTCCTTCTCCAGCCATTCAATGATCTCGTTGATCTGGTTGCTTTCCCGCAAAAATTGTTTTTCCGACAATCGGGCTGAACCATTCCGAGCCCGCAGCATTTGTAAAACTTGCTCCAACTGCTCGACATCCTTTTCTTTCCAATGATCACCGGCCACTTCCACGGCGACTTCAACGGACACGTTGGCGCCAAGGCTCCATTTGTCTTGTAACAAGCTGCGGAGATAATCTTCCTGATGGCGCATCGCTTCGTGTTGCAAACGACCGCGTTCATACCAACCGGCTACGGCCAGCAGTGTCTCATCTCCTCTGCGCACTCGCCACTCTCTCGGCACATACGCCCGTCCGAAGCGCTTGCCTCTCCACCATAACCAAAGAACAACGGCAATGACCACCTGAATGGTGGCAATCAGCAAAACGTCCGGGTATACAGCCCATATCCCCGCATCTTCCTGATATCCATGATGATATTCGTCTATCCATACAGCACTCGTCTCCTCTTGAACATGAGGCTGAACCATTTCCAAATGATCAAGTTCAAGAATATGATCATTCGTGACCCAACCCGGTGTCAAAAAGACCGTTAAACTTCCGGCACCGATCGTTTTTTCCAAAGCCAATATGCCATCATCATCCGAAACAAGCACTTCAATGTCGTCTTCATTCTCCTCCTCCAGGGCAAGGCGCAAAGGTGTATCGACGGTCGCGTCCAACGTTTCATCACCCGGATGCCAATGAACGGAACCTTCACCCTCTTCATACGCCCCATATCTTCAACCTCAAACCCTGGCCATTCCATGGGTTCCTCGTCAAATAAGATAAGGTCGTTGCCATCTTCCAGCCAATCCAGCATCCATTCCCGTTCCGCAGAAAAATCCATGAATGGCTGAATCAACAGCACCGTGTGATCCTCTTCCTCGGGAAGAAAACGCCAGGGCTGATTCCATTCCTGTACCGGAACACCGCTCTCCTCCAACCACAACGACACTGCCTTTGTGCCATCGGGAGCAGGAGAAAATGACACATACGGAGAGAAATCTTCTCTGTCCGGCTGAAAAATAAAAAGGCCCAAGATGATGAATAAGAGGATACAAACGAGTATGCCGGTATGGAATCTGTTCCATTTACCCATTTGTCTCACCTGCTCTCATCTCTTCCTCCACCTTTTGCAAAAAACGCTCAAAATCGCGAGCTGAAATCTCTTCCTTTCCATACCAGACACGATCAAATAAATGCGCGGCTTCCCGAAAAAAAGGCAGGAGTTCTTTCTTTCGGCTATGTATTTCACGGGCATATTCACCGTTTGTTTTCCAAGCTTCCACTTGCAAAACATTGTGTGACTCCCAGTGCATCAGCAATCCCAAAAATGCATAACGCACCCCTTCCTGGCGCTCGTTTCTGTCCCGGGACGCTTTCGCTTTGTGCAGATAATCTCCCGCCTTTAACTCCAACTCTTCCTCTTCCAACAACACGTTCCCGGACATATACTTACGCCGCACCATTTGAGTGGATAACCAATACATAAGAAACACGATCAAACCGAGCGCGATAACCACCATGACATAAGGAATAACGGCCATAAATCCGTCATCCGCCGCGGTTTCGGGCAACCAGCCAAACAACCGCTCCTCGACCCATTGCCAAAGTTGTTCCAACAATGGTTCATGTTCGTCGCGATGCTGAACGAATTCTTCCCGATTTAAGATCTCCCGTAAATGTTCCCGGTCCTCTTGTAACGATTCATGTTGATTTGGCATAACGCTGATGCTCCGTTTTCGGTAGTTTCTTAAACATGGTCACCCGGGTTGCCTTCGTCCGTATCATCCAACATATGCTCGAGATCAACGCCTTCTTTTCGTGTCACAAGATCAAAATAAATCAAGGCATAAATAATAAACAGGATCGGCATCGTCAACATGATCACGATTGTTTGCAAAACCTGTCCCAAAACGGAAGCACCTAGAAAAAATCCAAAAATAAGGGTAGCGCCTTCGGTAAGAACAATGTAGATGATAAAGATTAAAAGCAAGATCCCGAACAGTCTCCAAAAATTTTTCTTCGTAAGCTTCCAGCTCCTGTCGATGCCAACTCCCTTATTTTCAAACAGAATAGGGGGCAGAAAAAATCCACACCGCAAACTGAAAAAGCCATAAATAAATATGGATAGCAACACCATGCCAATGATCATGATTCCCGCCAAGATGCCCACGACAACGTTCTCAAATCCCACGCTAAATCCTACGCCGAATAAGGTCGTCATCGCTATAACGATGATGACTCCGATCGATATTCCAAAGATAATAACCGCAAATAACAGGGAATTGGCGACAATTAGCCAAAATTTCCGGAACGGTTTTTTTAACATTTGCCCAAACGAAATATCCTGATTTTTCAGCCCCGACTCTACCATATAAAGGGTGGAAGACGCCGCGAGGGGATAAAGCACAACATACAGAATGGGAACGACTACAAAAGCCACCAACAAGGAAGCGATGATACCGCCAATGCCCATCGTGGGCTCCGCCACCGGAGCAGCTTCCATAGTCGTTAAATAGTCTTCAAAAGATCCAATCTGTTGATAATCCGGGACCATAGGTGCGCCAAACATCGTCGTTAAAAGATTTTGCAACAAGTAGACAGGCGCAATTAATACAAGCATCAACAGAAAAACCTTAGAAAAATTCCTTCTGTAAATCTGAAACGTCCGATCCAATATTTCTCCAAAACCCATCGGCTGCATAATCATCATTCCCCTTTTCTATCAGCAAACATATACCCATAAACTACCACAACTAACGTATGGTTACAAAGAGTAATAGAACATTTTTATCATAGCCATGTGAATGGGGGGTGGTGAAGTTGATTTTATCCGCGGGAAATACTGTTTTACCCACGGGAAATATCAATTTACCCGCGGGAAATAACGCAATACCCGCGGGAAGCGCAGATTCGATGACGATTGTCACTCCACCCCATTCGCGATCTCTTCTACTGTGCGCCCGTCGTCTATGGATCTACCTGAAATATAGTTTGAAAGCTCATCATCAATATCTCTAAAATTGGCTAGATTTCTCACATAAAAATCATCAATTTCAAGCCAATCCTCCGAGTCGATATGCTCTTCAGGGTAAGGGATATCCGGATTTATGTCATGAACTTCTTCCCAACGGTCCAGTATGTCATAGGTGAAAGATGTCGGATAAATTTCAATCTTTCTCACTTTCTCATCATCATAGAATAATGCCTCTCCATCTCCTTCGATCATTGCAAATTGCAATTCCATACTCCTCGTATTTGTCGTGGTCTGAACAATTTCCCTTTTCCATTCGCGTTCAGATTCAGCTGTAAGATATCCGGATATTTGACTCGATACCCGTGTGATCGGATCGGCCAAAACGAGCAGGATTCCATCAAAAATTTCGCCCCACATAAGCTCGTTGTCCGATAGGGCATTTTCGTACATCTCCTCTGAACTTTCATCACCATCCAGATGAATATAACGCGATCTAGCGTTCTCAGCCATGAAAAAAGTAATCTCAAGTTGTTTTTCGTTATCCAATTGGGAAGCAACTTGATACACACGATAATCCAGCTCTTCAAACGTAAGGCTGTCTACCTTGATATCGTCATCAGACTCCATAATCGTATAATAATATTCCAGCATGTATAAATACATTTCCATTTTTGCTTCGGTATCATAATCGTCTTCTGGTAGGTTTAAACAAGCATGAGCACTCAACGTTTCCATTTCTTGCTCCAACGCTTCTTGGGAATGGAGCACACTGCCATTCAGCCGTTCTTTTAGCTCGTTCATCTCCCCCTCGCTGAATTGACCGGTGATATTATGTACGTTGCTCTCCAAACGCTTTTCCGGATCATCACAAGCTATATCCTGTTCCAGAATATCTTCTTTATCAACGATCTCAGTTATTTCATCTGACCCACACCCGGCTAGGATGACAAGAAGGGGAGCGAGCAGAACTATCATTTTCATCATAATGAATCCCCTTTTATTTTCAAGTTGTGCTATAGATTAAAAAATAACTAAATATAAACAGCGCGACAATGAATAATATCCCGGTCATCAATAGGATGTACCCATAATGTTTGAATAAAAAATTGGCCCTGTAAATAATATGATCCCGACTATCCCTTGCCGCTTTTGAAACATTCTTTGCGTCCTGTCCTGTTTTAAAAAGAAAAGAACCGATGATAATAGAGAACACTCCGGGAATGCCCCCAAAAAATGAAGAAAGTAACCCACTTATTGCAATAATTATTCCATATATAACTGTCATGACACCTACAAATCTTCCCCAGAAGCTAATTCTTCTTAAAAGCTTGTGCTCTAAGAGTTCTATATGCGTAACCTCCTTCTGAACGATGTATTTTCATCAAGATAGTCTGTTTACTCTTTTCAAGGATAATTTGTCACCTTTCTCGAAATTACTTAGGCATCCGTTTACAGCTTCTTTCTTAGAAAATCAGTCACTCCACCCCATTCGCGATCTCTTCTACTGTGCGCCCGGCTATGATCGTGTTACGCTTCATAATAGTCGTCTTCCTTGCTTTTCGCTTTTGCACTGCTGAATGCTTTTTGAATGAACGGGACAGATAAAACGAGCAGGCTGATGACGCCGAGAATGATCGTACCGGCAATGAACTCTCCTTGATTTCCGTATTGAATGGCCATATACAGTTCAGCGACAGGATTGGTCGTGCTGAAGTTCGGCATGGCCATATCCAATAGCGGCGTCATGAAGAACACCATAAGACCGATACTGACGAGCCATCCAATGAAAGGACCGGCGCTAAAGGCAAAACGAACAATGCCTGCTGTCGCTATAATCAAAAGGACCGTGAGTGTCGTCCATTGCAAGGCTTGGCCATCCGACATGGAATAAATGTTCAGGCCATAGATGCTGATGATTAAACCGACGACGATCGACAGTATCAAAAACAAAGACACGTTAACCATTAATGGCGCGTTGCAGTAGTCACAGGGGGCACCATCCTTGATAATCGTTCTAGATTTCGGACAGGGGAGACTCACATTCTTGCGGAAATACTAAAGTATTCTCAGTAATTATGTAGCAATAGAGTGGGTCTATTTTTTACAAGCACAACAAGCAGACAGCACGTTTACCGATCTGTCTACACTATCTCCTCCCGCTTCTTCCATAACCTCTTGCGGAACTTCAAATTCGTCAATTTCATTGATATTCTCAAAAGTGATTGTAATTACTAAGTCCGTAGGCTTTTCGTTATTCTTATATGAAATTTTCCAAGAAAGCTCCTCATTGGTTAACTCATCCTAATGATTGCTTATATAGACATCGAGTCTTTAAATGTTCATTTTACCTCGTCATCCTCATTATATTCATCAAATAGTGCGTCCCATTGCTCATTAAACCTTAATTGCAAATCTTCGGCTTCGGCCATGTACTCTCCAGCTTGAACTGAGTTATCAATAGAATTGTCAGAATCCTCATCGTTTACCAACTCATAAGTTATTTTCATCGACATTTCCAATTTCTCAATAGCTTCTTCTTGTATACCGTGTAGTTCCCGTATTTCTTCATGGTTTGGTTCAATGTCTTCGGCATAATTTGCCATTTCATCAAGTTGAGGCAATAACTCTTCCTCATAAAAAGCCTCTAGTTCTGGATATCTTACATTTCTTTGTGATTCATCAAGTTGGTCATAGAATTCATCCATCATTGATTGAAGCTCTTGCCAATCATTACGATAGTCATGCAATTCATCGTTGATACTTTCTGCACCGGTGCTGTTACATGATGCTAGTATAACCATTGACATCATGCTAAGATATTTTTTTATCATTTTTCTACAAGGAAACTCCTTTCGATTTTTGGATTCGGCGAAAGAGGAATTGGCGCTGACATCGCCGACGCCCTTAGCTTCCTTTCATTATTTTTCAAGATTGAACAGTAATTCTTACATATAAAAATCGACATATTCAGCTTGTATAAACATCATTTAATCACTTCTTCTTTATATAGATTCGCTTTTTCGCCGGAACATGCATAGTAAAGACTTATGCGAAGGTCTATCAATAATAACCTATCTATAGAAACCGAATGCCAATGATTAATATATAAAATAGACAGGTCATTTCAGTATCATACGCACCGAAGTGCACTCCACCTATAAGGTTCAGTCAAGGCCTTGACTGAACCTTAGTAGAAAGGAGAAATGCTTGGGATGGATGCTAAAAATTGTGTTAGGGGGGGATATTTCTCTCACCCTTTTTTATCTTTCATTATTTCAAGAGTTATTTCTAGCTTTTAGTGCTTTTAGTCATTTTAGTTGACAGACGGTTATTGAATTTATAACCAACATTAATTTTGGCTAAAATTGTCCATTACAGACATTTAAGCTGGTCAAAAACACTCATTTATTTCCTTTCATTTATTGAATGGACCCTTCCTCTTTTTTCCTTAGTCCATGCATGCATCATTTGGGCAGTTTCATACGTCGATACTAGTATCCTATTTCATCATTGAGTTTCTTCCTCAATACCTTCTTCTATCAGAAACTCTTGCAAATAATCCCTACTGATTGAACCAGAATAAATATAATTGTGGATGCTCTGCCAATCAACCGATTCATCATAATCTGCGATTTCACCGAGCTTGTTTGATGCATCTTCCATCGCAGGCCGATTATTTACAAAAGCATTTTTAACATTTATCCATTCCTCCTGTTCTATTGATTCTTCCGGAAACTCAATGTCAGAAACCACTTTAGAAATAGCCTGCCATCTTTCTAACATTTCCTCAGTTTCTTCTGTCGGTATAAGGATAATATCTTCTAGATGGCCAGAATCCTTATATTGGTCAGCTTCCATCTCCAGATTCAAAAGGTTAGAAGTATACACATATTCATTAAGCACCGCTTGTGTTTCTGCTTCCTGTTCTTCCTGCTGGTTAATCCAAATAAGAGTGATTGCCCCAATGATAAGAGCACTGATTAATGAAATTAATAGTATTCGTTTCAATATACATCATCCTCGATTGATTAAGAAATTACACTGAACTTTAATGATTTCCCGCAAGTTCCTCCACCGTTTTTCCACCTTCTAATTTATTACTAAAGATATAACTGTAAAGATCAGGATCCATACCTCTTATGACTCCTCTATTTTCTGTCAAATGTTCACTAATGCTATACCAATCCTGATCCTCAATTTCGGTGGCAGGATATGGTATATCAGGGTTAATATTGTGCACTTCTTCCCACCTACTGAGTGCATCAAATGTTATATCCGTGGGATGTAGTTGAATTTCCAATTGATTTGAGCCCGGACCCGGAACAAAACGATCTGAAATTTGAATTTCCATATCAAGATCCATAGCTGTCAACTTAGCATTACCTATTTTTAAATCATCTTCCTTTTCATTTTTGCCTGATTCATATCTAGCTAGAGCATCTACCACAGACAAACCTGGTGCTCTTTTAGCCAACTGACTAATCAGTAACCCAAATGTTTCTTCACTTATAAAATTTTCAGTGTAATTGGCATATTCTTCCTCAAGCTCTTCATTTTCCGAATATTGTAAGCCATTTGCTGCATCTTCACTCATATAATAAGTAACCTCTGACTCGTTTAATCTACCTGGCAATACTTCCCGCATATTTAAAAACTTTTCTCTGTTCGGATCATCATCGTATTGGGTGAGACTAATAGCAATACCAGTGTTGAAAGAAATAGCATAAGGCTCATTTGTTTGTTCATACTCCAAGTATTCCACTCGAGCAAACAAAGGGTTGCCTGGTCCGGCGATCTCCTCCCTATCCAATTCTTCCTTAACTTCTGATATAGCCGTTTTGTAGTTATTCAGAACGGCTAAATAGGCACTAAGTTTAGCATCATCCTCTGGCTCTCCAACATGTTCTTTCGGTTTCAAATTCCGACCATGCAAATAGGCTTCAATCATCGCTATTTCATCGTCTAACGTCGCTTCTGAAGCTAGGGTGTCTTGATTCAACTGGTACATTAAATCATCTTCGTCTCCGTCAATTAATTCAACAATTTCTTCCAATTTTTCTTGATCAACGATTTCGTTCTGAATATAGTGATAGACCAGTTCTTGTTCAGCGTCGGTTAAGTTATCACCCTCCACTAACCTTTCTAAAATCAACCCTACCACCTCATCATCCATCAGGTTGTTTACTGTTTGACTATCCTGAAAATAAGCCGAAATATCCTTCAATGTCTCCGGTGATAGTTCCACGTCATCCCCGATCCATCCTTCAACTTTGTTGACGAGGTTGCCAAAGTGGATCAGCAATTGCTTCGCTTCATTTAAAATGACGTGATTAGCCTCATCCGATTCCAAAAGCGCTTCTTCGGTATCATCGATGTTATCCTTGGCGCCTGTGGCACCCTCAATCAGTGAGCTGATATCCAATTGTCCCGTACCCACTAAATCACTGACTCTGTTATAAGAGGCGTTAATCGTGTCTGCAGATTCTTGTGTAAATTGGATAACCTGATGAAGGTCAGCTTTAACATCTTCAAGATACGAGAAACGGACAAGCGCATTATCCGAATCAAAGAGGAAAAGATTATTTCTCACTTGTTCCAGATGGCCTTTATAAGTTTCAATAAAGTGATGGGTCATAGTAAGCACTGGCAGATGAAGGGTCGTGAAGTGGTCTTTGATGGCACTACCGCCCTCTCCTTGTAACGATTCTAAGTTACAAATGGCCTCAACGTTCGATTTAATGGTTTCGATGACATTCTTATGACCGTCTATTTCTTGAACGATAGTTGACATTGTCTCAATTAATTCTTCTGTGTCAAGAATCATACAACCCCTCCTTACGATGATTGTTGGGAAAGCTGTTCATCAGTATCTTCCATGTCTTTGATATGGTCTCTACCTTGTTTTTCTACTCTTTCCAGTACGTCCACATAAGATTTGAGAAGACCACTGTAGATTTCTTGAATTTCTCTCAAATCATCGATGGTTTTCAGATCAGTGATACCAGCAGGGATTTGCTGGCTAACTTCGGAAAAGCTATTTATGGAATCTTGTAATGTAGTAAATGCTTCAGATGCTTCAGCCGTATTAACTTTAATTTCCGGCATTGTTATTCCTCCTAAAAGTTATTGATCGCGTTTTTCCTCTGAAATGGCTTGATCATTAGTTGAAATCGTATTTTGCATGGAAGTGACTTGCGACTGTAGTTCCTGTTTCTTGCGTATGATCGCTGAAAGCATATCCTCGATATCGGTCACACCTACATCAAATCTACTTTCAACGTTGTCTCTTAGCCCGGCATGCGTCAGTTTTCTACCTCCGCGCCAGGCATCATCGCCAAGGTCCTGTTTTCTTAATATTTGCCGATGCTGATTAAAATTAGGTTCTTCTGCGGTAATTTCCTGTTGGGCGATTTCCAATCGTTCGATTTGCTCTTGGGCTGTGTTAATATCTGCCCGCAGTTGAACGTTTTGATTCGTTAAATTTTCAATCCGATCATTCGAGATCATCACTTTCCTCTCCTTTTAGCTACAACTTCTGGCAATTGTTACTCCCCAATCCCCATATTAGGCACAACATACGCAAATAAAGTCCCCACTAATCCAATCACAACCGTCCCTAGCAACCAGGGGATCCAGGCAATGCCGTCATCACTTTCTTCTCCGCTGCTTGCGTATTCCACTTCCGGTTCCACGTCTTCGAAGAGCTCGATGTCATTGGCGACGGATTCGGCCGTGGTGATTTGGTTGTCCGCATCCGAAAACAGGGCTTGCTCGATGTCGTCATAGTCATCTTCCAATGGCTGGTCAAATTCCAGTAAATATTGTTCATCAGGGACATCGATGGCTCCCCGCTCAACATCTTCCGTGTATTCACTCAGTTCCAGCAACACATCCCGTTCCTCGTACTCGCCGGGTTCTACCCGGTCGCCATCGGAAGGTTCCCCTGAAACGGAAGCCGGGGCGGTGATGGCGATGGCCATCACCCCTCCCACGCCGGCTATGAATGCATTACGCTTCATAATAGTCGTCTTCCTTGCTTTTCGCTTTTGCACTGCTGAATGCTTTTTGGATGAACGGGACAGATAAAACGAGCAGGCTGATGACGCCGAGAATGATCGTACCGGCAATGAATTCTCCTTGATTTCCGTATTGAATGGCCATGTAAAGCTCAGCGACAGGATTGGTCGTGCTGAAGTTCGGCATGGCCATGTCCAATAGCGGCGTCATGAAGAACACCATAAGACCGATACTGACGATCCATCCAATGAAAGGACCGGCGCTGAAGGCAAAACGAACAATGCCTGCTGTCGCTATAATCAAAAGGACCGTGAGTGTCGTCCATTGCAAGGCTTGGCCATCCGACATGGAATAAATGTTCAGGCCATAGATGCTGATGATTAAACCGACGACGATCGACAGAATCAAAAACAAGGACACGTTAACCATTAATGGCGCGTTAGAATAGTGATGGGTTAAATAACCGATCAGCAGACTCGTCATGAGAATGATAATAAGCATCACAATCGGCGGTGTCGTGGACGTGGACGTCGATTCTCCCGATTCGGAAGACGCATCTGCCGTTTGTTCCACATTTTCCTGGCTCACGCCACTAACGCCGACGGGATTGGACAAGTGATTATACACATAATCGTTATGGTAGCCATCCGTGGATGCATTGGCCAGAATGGAGTTGACATCTTCATGGACCAATTCTGTGTTATCCACATTCTCCGACCAGCGGCCACTCAAGTCATCCGCTTCTTCTTGCACGGACTCTACACTTCCGTACATCTCTTCCGTCGAGGACACGAGATCATCTTGGCGATCTCCAAGGGATGCCACCTGCCCCCCTAATTGTTGAATCTCTCCAAGGGATGATTGCTGGTTGCTTTGGACGAGCTGGCCATCCAACTCCTCCACAGGGCCTTGGTCTGCTTCGAGGGCATTCCAGTCATCTTGCAAGGTCCCTTGTATGGTTTGCCCGCTTTCCAGCACATCATCAAGATCCTCCATGATCAACTGCTGTTCCTCGGCAATCGCCTCTTCAAGGTCAGCCAAAAGAACATTCGTATCATCGACAAATGCATCTAACGATTCTGTTGCTTCATCGGCGGTATCCCCAGACTCATCGATGCCATCTTGAACATTGGCCACCGAAGATAGGTTGCCGTCGATGTCATCCAGTTGCCCCTGAACCATTTCCGCTTGGGCATCCAATTCATCGATCACATCTTTATCTACTTCGGTCATTTGATCAAGCGCCAAATCGAGGGCGACCAATTCCCCGTAGTAATCCATTAATTGGACGGGGTCCTCGTTTCGAATCGGTTCCTCAAAAACCCCATCATCGGGGAGACGGTCAAGTACCGCTGCCTCTTGTTCCTCAATGTGCCCGATTAACGGTTGGGAAACATTTCCCCAAAGCTGTTCAAGTTCCTCAATGTATTCGAGCAATTCCCCGTAGTAGTCAAGAAAAGCCTCGGTCGATTCCTCATTTTCTTCAATGGCGAATCCGGCATCTTCTAGTTCATGCTCCAGTTCCTCCAATACTTGATTCGCATTATCCCAAGCTTCCCGAAGCTCTTCATAATCTTCATCCGAGGAAGGGGGATCTGCCGGTTCATCTTCATCGTTTCCCTCTTCTCCGTCATCTTCCCCGTTGCCTTCTTCGCCACTGTCTTCTTCCTCGTTGCCTTCCCCTTCGTCTTCCTCCTCAGTACCTTCTTCTTCGTCATTGCCTTCCTCATCGTCTTCCTCCGGCTCTTCCGGTTCTTCCGGTTCTTCCGGTTCATCCGGCTCTTCAGGCCGAAGCGCTTCAAGATGCTTTCCCATATCCTCAATATGTTCTTTCGCTTCGTCGAGCACCTCAGCATTGATAGGGTCCAGTTCTTCTTCAGGTTCCTCCGGCCTTTCCGGTCCTCTGTCCCCGGGGGGATCCGTTAACCCCGAGCGCATATCCTGAACATCGGAATACTGTTCCCAAAACAATGATTCGCTCTCTTCAGCCAACTCATCGAGCATCTCGCGCTGCGTGTCCGAGCTTTGACTCATTTGGCTTAATGCATCTTCGGATTCATCAACCGACCCCTGCATCTCACCTTCAAGGCTGCCTAAATGCTGCGAGTAATCGTCGGCTCCATTCCTCCAGTCTTGTATAAAGGAAAAGACCTCATCACCCTCATTGTCCAGTTCAGGATTATATGGCGACTGTGTATCCTCAACCGACGACCTTCCACCCTCTATAAGGTCGTTGAAATTCGTCACCGTATTATCGACAATCGATTCATTTTCAGTGCTCGTTTCCACAAGGGTATCTGCTTGGCCTTCCTGATATTCCCTGTACTCATCCATGCCATCCAAAAGACCTTCAAAAGCCTCCTGAGCACCTTCCAAGTCCGACTGGGAAGCTTCATACAGGTCATCGGCCTCTGACGTATTCTCAAATAGTTGACTTAATGTATTGCGCTGCTGGTCGATTTCGTCGGCAAGCACTTCGGAGCTTGGCGCATAGAAGTCGTACATCTCATCAAGAAATTCAATTTCCTTTTCCAGCACTTCCTCAAAGTTTGCCCGTACGCCGTTTATCTCTTCGGTTACATACTGCCAATACTGTGTAGAAATTTGGCTGTTCATTTGTTGTTGGGCATTTTCAAGTTCATTTTGCACCCGTTGTTGATTCTCTGCATCCAAATTGCTGTAAATCTCATAGCTTACGTCTGCCTGATCAGGCACTTCATCCGTAAAAGACATCACATTTTCCGAGAAATTCGTTCCGAAGTACACGACAGCGTCATATTCCTGATCTTCCAGACCTGCTTGTGCTGAAGAGCGGCCGGTAACGCTCCATTCATAGTCGGAACCTTCTTGTAACGTAGGCACGATATCCTGGCCGTATAGAAGGGGTTCCTCCATTCCTTCCCCATCATATCCACTATCTTCATTGACAACGGCGATCGCGCCCTCCACTTCGCCTTCATCTGCATCTTCATCCGCGGCTGTGTCCGTTTCCCTATCCATCATTGGATTCTCGCCAATATATTGAAAGAAAAGAACAGGCACCGCGATGATGATCACAACAAGAATCGCCAATTTTATTATTCGACTCTTTTCCAACATAAACACCTCTTTTCATGCTTCATTAAAGTTCGTGTTCAAAAAGGAGAATAAAAAGAGCAGAGAAGTTCCAGGAAGCGTAGCTTCGAGCACCGGAGCGTACGGTTTTGGTACGTAAGGAGCGAAGAAGCAAGCTGACGCAGAAATTCGACCGCTATTTTTCCCGGACTTTTTGAACAACCTCTTAAAGAACTTCCGGAATTTTGATTTTCATATCCTGACCGTTGACGACATAATACCCGAACCCGGGCGTAATCTCTTCTTCCTTTCGTGAAAAGGAAAGCTGCATCAACGTTTGATCCGATTTTTTCACGACGAGAATGAGTTGGCGTATGAGCTTCAACTCATTAGTAAGCGGGTCAAATCCTTTCGTGAACTCATTGGAATTGCCCGCGATTAAAACACGGAAACCGAGATGGGCGTAATTCTTCATCATGCTGACCACTTTTCCCTGGATTTGCTGGTCAATGGTTTGTTGGAATCGCGACAGGCTGTCCACGGTCAGAATAACAGGATCGAAAGTCGGAAGCGGATCTCCTTGATCCAAAGTTTCCATATAAACCCTTTCGCGTTCCGTCATTACCTCGGAAGTGTTCTCCAACCATTCATTGATCTGTTCCTTCGTGTCAATATAGGAAACGCAGTCTTCCCTTGCGTAATGGGAAAGTTTGCGATCGACACCGTCAAAGGTCCCAATTTCCTTGACATGGCCTTGAATATAATAAGACAGGAGCACTTGCAATGTATTGGATTTTCCTTTGCCCGGTTGTCCTACGACGAGACAATGAGGATTTGCCGCCGCCTTCGTATACACCGGTTTAACCTTGTCTTCATCCAGGGCAAACGGCACTTCTCCGTTTTCCACATCCGCCTGTTGCTTAAAGTCGGATAGCGTCAAGCTTGTCGGCAACATGGCGATTTTATCCGGGAGGTCCGCGTGCGCGTGCATATCCTTGAGCTCAGCGATTTTAGCCTTAGTGCCTTCAAGCACTTCATAGTCATCCCGGCCTCCGGCGGGAAGGTAGACTTGCGAAAAGTAGTTTTCACTCTTATTAATAATGACCCTTCCCGGAATCGCTTCTATTTCGAATTTCGTTCGTCCCAAAATACTCATGCGTTCGTTTTTATCCAACAGGTGATGGATAATTTTCGTCTTCATATTATTGACCAATGGTTGGCGCATCGCGTTTACGCGAGTGGCCGAGAGGAAAAGGTAAATCCCGAGCGATTGCCCGTCTCTGGCAAACTGTATGACGGTATTTTCCACATCCTCAAACTCTTCCTTTACAATGTCGAAGTTGTCAATAACAAGCACGATCATCGGCAACGGTTCTGTTGCTGTATCATTAAACATCTTGATATTGCTAACTTCATGGACCAAGAACAACTCGCGGCGCTTTTCAATCTCGGCTTTCAAGAAATTGATGAGCTTTTCAATTTTTCTTACCTCATCAATCTTGAAATAGTCGCCGGTGTGCGGGAGCTGGCGAAACGGCAGCAACGTCCCCGTACCAAAGTCAAAGATGTAATAATGCAGCTCTTCCGGGCTGAATCCTTCGGCAATCGTTAACATCATCGTCATGAGCGTCGTGGATTTCCCGAACCCGCCGGAACCGAACACAGCTACATTCCCATCTTTAAACCACTCGTAATAAACCGAATACTGCTGTTGTTTCTCAGGTTCATCGGCGAAAGCAATCGGAAATTTCCACTCGCCTCCGTTTCCGACTTCCGGCCGCGGCAGCCATTCTTCAAGCGGGTCAAGCCATGGGCTCGCCGCTTTAACGATGTTGAGCTGTTCGGTTGCCGCTTCAATTTCCTCCACCACTGCTTCAATTTCCGTTTTGCTTTTTTCCTGCTTGGCTTTTGATGTGCGGACGTTCGATATCGGTACCAACCCCGCATCCGTCACGAGGGCAATCTCTTCTTCGCCCTCATGGGTTTCCCGCATATACGGAGCGCCACTCCAAGCAGACTGGAATAAATCATAGAGCTCATTGTTGCCGACTTGCAAATAACCGCGCCCGGTCGTCGTCAAGCTTGCCGCATCGGAGTTTTTCAGGATTTCCTTGGAATCTTGGGCGTCCTGAACTTTTAATGCCGCTTTGAAACGGGCGTTGCTCCAGATTTGATCGTCAATGATCCCCCCGGGCTTTTGTGTCGCCAATATTAAGTGAATCCCTAGGCTACGTCCAATTCTCGCGGCGCTGACAAGCTCCTTGATGAATTCGGGCTCTTCATTTTTCAATTCCGCAAACTCATCCGAGATAATAAAAAGATGCGGCATTGGTTCGTCGACTTTTTTCTCGTTATACAGTTCCATATAATCATCAATGTGATTGACGAGGTTTTTATCAAAGAGACTTTGGCGTTTCTTCAATTCGCTTTTAATCGAGGCTAACGCTCTCATGCTAAAATTCTCGCTCTCGCTGATGTTCGTAATCGTCCCTAACAAATGCGGGATCGTTTTGAACGGCTGGGCCATTCCCCCGCCTTTGTAGTCGATGAGTAGAAAGGCGACTTCATGGGGGTGATAATGAACGGCGAGCGAAAGAATGTACGTTTGTAAAAATTCACTTTTCCCCGATCCGGTCGTCCCCGCGAGCAGCCCGTGAGGGCCGTGCGCTTTTTCGTGAATGTTCAAATCGATCAATTCATCTTTCCCTTTAAAGCCGATCGGGACAGACAACGTTTCGGTTGTATCATTGGCAAGCCAACGTCTGTCAATCTCCAGATCCTTCGTTTGTTTCACCCCGAATAGCTCCATAAAAGAAACCATATCCGGAATGGAACGGCTCATCCCGCGCTGATGGTTCAGCGAGGCCAAAAGACGCGCAAAATCTTCGTCCGTGCTGTGATCCTGTTTATCGAAAGTAAATGGTTTATGTTCCGCTTGGCGCTCGCGAATGACGATTTCGCCTTCTTTGTGATTGACCGCTTTAATGATCGTGTGCACATGCTCGGAAAGATTTTCTTCCGTGTCGGTCATAAAGAGCACGGACATGCCGAGCGCTTTTTCGGGACCTTCCAAGTATTCCATGATGGCATGATCACTAATGAGCGCTCGATCGGCCACCATAAAGACGAAATGGGGCATAAAGCGTTTCTTGCCATCCTGGTCCAGTTCCCGTTCCCGGATCAATTCATAGATTGAAGTCAAAAGTTGGTCTCTCGTTTTTTCATTATAAATAAGGCCTTTGGCAAACATATGCGGCAATTGAAAATGGGGCAGCCAACGCATCCATTCCCAACTTGAATATTCTTCTTCGGAAAAGACCGCAACGAAGCGCAACTCATGATAGCTTTGGAAAAATGCCAACTGGCCAACCATTTGCGCAACTTCACGCTGAACAGTGCCCATTTTTCCGACGTAGCCAATGGAACCGCCGGCAAGGCTTAAGCTTAACGGCGCACGATGGACTTCAGAATAGGCGTCTCTTAACTCCTCCGATTGTTCCATAAGATCGTCTTTATCCCGATTGGCATTGTCGCTGCTTTCATCCGAAAACGAAAAGCTCACGGGGATGTCCGCCCGGCCGACACGCACGTGCATGAAATCATCGTCTTGGCTCGTTTTTTCATAGATGCGTCCACTGATATGGCTCGCCATATATTTCGTCCGTTCAAAAGACGGGAAGTGGTAAAAAAGAACCTCTTTTTGCTTGTCCACCAGTTTTTGCAGCTCTTCCCGCTTTTCCGTTAAGTAACGGGTGTACACCCGATGTCTTTTTTCCTCTTTTCGCTTTCGTGCTTTTTTTTCGCGAAAATACGTAACGGTCGAGGTAATCAGTGTCATCGTAAACATCGTCACGGAGATGATGATAAAAATCCCTCTAGGTATGAGAAGCGCAACAATTCCCATAACCATAAGCATGGCGAGCGGCGGCAATATAATGAGCCATAGGGCGCGTTGGTTATGGTCAACCTCCTGGCTCGGAACGGAGAGCTTCACCTTGTCTTTCGGTTGTTCATAAATGATGCGCGGCGTCCGACGGTACTCCGGATACTTTTTCTTCATTTCGGAAGTCGGAGCCATCATTCGGGGCAATTCGGTGTGGAACGGCCGAAAGCTTTCAACCGTAAGAAGATCTCCTTCTGATACATTTACCGCCAAAAAAGACAGCAATAGCGCATCCCCGTTTTTAATCGGCTGCTTTTGCGTTAATTGCTCGCCGTTCAGATAAATGTTCCCGCCATTATGCGGATAAACATCCCATTGACCATCTTTATGCAAAAGGGTGATCATTGGAACAGGATGTTCATCATCTTCTTCTATGACAATGTCCGCTTCTTTTTTCCCGGAAATCGACACAGTTTTTTCATTGCCGATATAATACGTCCGTTTTTCCGATGGCCGGTCGGTAAAAACGAACGTGACCGTGCCTTGCTCACTGTTGTATTCAAAGGGCTCATTGGCGGTGAGTGCCGTTTGAAAACCGTGCCCATCCATTAATAGACATTGACGTTTGTCATCATCCATCTTTGTATAAAGGACGGTCTTCCCCAACATCGGTACGAGCAAGTCCATATCGCGCGCATTACCGATCGCGGCATTAAACTCTGTAACCTCTATTTTCTGGACGTGTGTATGATAAAACACCCACAATAGATTCATACGTTTCTCTCCCGGCTTCCTCTACTCATCTTCTTCATCCTCCTCGTCTTCTTCGTCCTCGTTCTCCTCTTCTTCTTCCTCTTCTTCATCCTCAGCCAATTGTTCTTGCTCTGCTTCTTCCTCTTCCTGCGCTTCTTCCTCTTCCTGTTGTTCTTGTTCCGTCAGATACTCATCGATTTCCCCCTGTATGTCAGACAGAAGCTCCTCTTGATCCTCACCGGTAATCGATTCGTCGTTACGAATTTCATCTCTCCATTGGAGATTCCCATACATGATCAAATCCTGATCCTGCAAATCTCTTGCAATTTCCGTCGCGTCTTCATTTTCCCCGCGTCCAATGGCAATCCAATATTGAAAATAAGGCTCAGCCGATTGGAGCGTTACCATGTTCTGGACGTTTGACAATTGATCCTCATCCAATGTTTCATGGGCAAGGTAGGAATGAGCCAACTGATATTGCACAACTCTTGGCATTTGATCCGGATTATAGGGTTCCAAAGTATCGATCACTTCGCTGGAATTGTTTTCAATAAACGCTTCGTTGCTCGCGATAAAAGCATCTTGCCTCGGTTGCAGGAACGCCATAGCGTAAATAATGTAGGCAATCGCCGGAACAAGCAGCACAATCAGTCCGATATAGATGCCCTTTTGAACTTTCCATTTCTTGCGCGGCAATGCATACATCTCTTTTTCATTTTCTTCAAACGCTTGAATCCACGCGGAAACCAGTTTATGTAAATCTGTAATTGATTGTTGTTCTTTTAATTGTTTGGCATGATTGGACAATTTCAACGTATCCGCATAGTGCATATATTCGTTAAAACGGTACTGCTCATCTAATAAAACGAGTAACGTTGCCTGCAATTCTGCGAACAGCTTCTCTTCGTCTTGTTCGTACGGTGGCAAGCTTTCTTTAACACCGTAATGCAAAAAAGTGACATCCATCCCTTCATTCATCATCAGATTCTCCGGACAGACGATAAGGTGAAGTCGGGAACTTGAATGATTTTGCACTTTTTCCAACAAAGAATGTGCTGCAAGCAACTTCGCATAATGGCTCTTTTTTCGTAACGTGCCGTATGGGAACAAATAGGAATAGGGCTTTACAATCAAACGAAGCTCGTCTGATTCTTGTTCAAACATCCGCTCCATTTCCTGATCCTGATCTTTTAAAAGTTCCGCTTCCAGGGAGTCAGTAAGCTTTACTTGAGCCGTTTGGAATATAAATGTATAAGTGCCTGCTTCGAGATCCCTTTCAAACAATGCTCCCGTTTGCTCTTCCAGATAGAACTTCTTTTGTTCCTCCACACTCGTAAACCCCTTCACAAATCTGTTTATAAAATTTCCAATCGATCTCCGTTTGTCACTCCGCTGCCTTCAAGCGTCTCATCTCCGGATACCACTTTCTCCTTATTTGCGATCCGAATCCAGCTTCCTTCCCGTCTCGGAACATTCATATCCTTAATTTTCCAGGTTAGATCCACGAGCTTCTTGGCTGTATATTGATCGGATAACCGCAAATCAAAGCCCTGTTTCTCGTAATTATGGAGGTCCACGGTTATTTGAATGTACACATTTCTCACCTTTCATAAGGAAAGGCGCAATATAAGAAACATTGCGCCTATAAATGAATGCTATTAACCTCTGAAGCTGCCGGCAATTTGACTATCCGTTGACTGCATTGTTTCACCGGTGTTGTTCAATTGTTGTGAAATCTGATTTAATAGATCACTCATGTTCATAAAGGATGGTTTTAACCGCTCGTATTGTTCAAGAAAGGCTACTGAAGCTTCACCTTCCCACATCCCTTCCAACTCGCTAATATAACCATCCAGTTTTCCGATAAGTTCCATCACTTCACCGCTGGCAGTATCAAATTGACCTGCTTTGGAAAATAGTTCCTCCGGGGTTACACGAATGTTTCCAGACATGTGTTAACTCCTCCTTGGATATATTTATTTGATAAACAAGGGTTGTCCCTTGAAGTATCTTTCGTCGTCACAAAAATTGCATGGTTGCAAAACGTGATATGATTACAGATTTTATTACAATATTAACATTTAGTTACTATTATCTTACTTACTGGATGAAATTACTGTCAATCACAGATTCATTATTTGGATCAAATTAGGATTATAGTAATTTTTTTATGGGAATATATAGAAATTTAATCAGATTTTAAAAGGTCTATATTCCTATATAAGAAGATTATTGTCTCATAGGGAAATGATAAACTTCTAGTCCGAAACGCCGATCTAAGAGATGACAAACAGCTGGGTATTCATATCAGTCTCTTTCTCTTGAAATTGCCGGCCGAAGCGGATGATGACCGCTTGGATGCTTTGCTGGCCTTGGATCGTTTCCTTTTTAATCTTCTCGACTGCTTCCTTTATGGTTTTGCTTTCGCTGGGCACTAGGTACTTTCCATATCCAACATTGACGATCACCCCTTTAAGTGATAGAACATTTGACTCACGTTAAAATCTTCATCGAATAGTTTCCCCATCCCTTCTCTCATCTGCTTAATGGCCTCCCGAAATTCTTCTTGCTGCTTGTTCACAAGCATCACGATCCCGTCCTACACGTCATTCGGCACGTCAAAACCGATGTTATGACCAACAGTTTCGATGCCGCTCTTATTTAAAATTTCCCCGTAATTTTTAAGCGAAAAACCTTTAATCCCTCGTCTCTTGAAGTTTAGGCGTACGCCGTTCCAGTTCATATAATAGTTGATCTTTCTTTTTCAGCCGATTCCATGTTATCCCAAATACAGGGATACCCATTTCCTTGTTTACCTCTGCTGTTTTCTGCATCGCCAGGGGCATGAGCACACTATATTCTTCCTCATTATGCAAAACAATCCCAATGAAGTTTTGATGACGAGTAGCGTAAGGCATATAACCGGCAATATCCTCAAACTTAATCTCGATCGGCATGTTTGGCATTAAATAAAGGACAAGGTGCTCCTTAGTCAACGTTACATATGGCTTTGCACTTAATAATCTAACCAAACCAAAAATGAAAGCGACAAGAAAAAACACAGCACCAAGAGTACCCATAGCAATGTCGTATGGCTCTTCTTCAACCATCCCCACATATGCAAAATAGGAAACTGCCAATACGAATAGCAATGCGGCAATGAGAATTAGAGCATTTTTCTCTTTCGATTCATAAAAGTGAAGCTCCTCAAACATTGCTGCTCCCTCCCTTGCCGCTCGAAAAAATTACCGTGTTTACGGTTCAAACATTAACACAAATGACTGTTTGTATAGCTAATTTAGAGGACACTCTTTTGTCCCCCTGTTGACGAGCGCGTGTTAGCATTAATCCATAACCTAAAAAAACTGCTACTATGTCTAAGTAATCCTAATAATGGGCTTTCTTTTCATATGTGAATTTGCAATATAAAAGCCTACAGATGGAAGTATTGTAAAAAAACGATGGCAAGAATAGTGATTTCATTTAGGAATCGATTCATCCTAAATGAAAAAACAGTCATAGAAACTGACTGTTTTATTCAATGTTAAGCTCTTCCCCATCTTCCATTTCCACGATAAAGCTTTTATCTCTTAATTCATCCTTTTCGACATTGAGGTGTTGCCTTGGCATTTCGTAATCTTCTTCATCGTCACTGTCATTCGGTTCACTGTGGATATCGACAATGATTCTGGCTATGTCATCATCTTCCAGTATGATCTGCTGCGCTCGAAGGGTATGCCCCATATAATCATCGGTTTGATAGTGCAAAACATCATGCTCGTCAAAATCAAACGTATCTTCATCACCTTCCGGATGGTCATCTTCCGTGTATAGCCAAATGCCTGGTTCTGGTTCTCGGTCAGGGGATCCAAATCCAATCCAGTTGATACGCTGGAAATCGACCAAATTTGTATCATTGGGATCGCCTGGTTCTACACCCTGGCCATTGCCCCCTTCATCTTCCTCGGCCGCATTGTCCTCATCAACTGACACATCAGGATCAGAGGCCTCTACACCTTCACCATTTTCCCCTTCTTCATTGGCTGCATTTTCTTCCTCGTTGCCAGTGTCCTCGCTCTCGTTCTCACTATCCTCTGTTACCGTTTCATCATTACCATTCTCCGGCTCGGCATCGGTTTCCTCTGAATCCCCGCATGCCGCCAACAATAACGCAGAAACCAAGAACAATAATAATTGATAATGTTTCATCGATAAACCTCCAATATGTATGTAAATAATTACTATACTATCGTCTAAGATAGACTTTTCATAAAATATATGCAAGCAATATTAGTGGCACACGGGGTAAAAATATTCAGTATGATCATGTTGAGAACGAATCGCTACGGCAAAGCCGTAAATAGTTTGTTCTTTTTAATTTTCATCTTTCTCTTCATGAGACCAACCGACTTCATCAATCAAAGCTATTCAACTGCAATCGGAATGTTCTGTTCTTCAGCTATCTCAAGCGCCTCAACAACCTCAGTGCTAATTGCGTTGTCCCGGAGCCCTTGTCATGCAAGGGCTGAATGCAATGCGAAAAGAACCCCCAAAACCCAACGCGTTCACAGACTTGGCGGTGCTTATAATGATCGGCGCGGAACCATCGCCCCCATAGCGTAAAAAGCCCTTCGGCATGTGCCCCGTATCAGATTAGTCCTCGAGATTGGGCTTTGAAGACTCCTTGTATTGTACGGGACCCAATTGAATCCTCAGGATCGGATTTGGAGAACGCATCATAGTTGCCGATTGCCAAATGCCGTTTGAAAATGCAATAAACGCGCTGGATAATGTCGCGGCATTTGATACATTAAGCATTTCAGAGGCGCACACGCTTGTTTTGTATGATCCATTGTTTCGAACAGTAACACTCGATGATTTCCCGGTAGATGTGTTACATTATTAAACGGCGCAGGTGATCTCGGAGTTTTCACATCGGTTATTTTCTCTTCATAGGCTAATAGGTTATACAGTTCGCTGTGTTTCATGTTGTTGAATCGCGTGCCGCAGGACGTAATTTATATGGATCGCGGGGTGTTTTTTATTTACTGGAGTGCCGTTTTGTGGCTGTAATTATTAAACAGGGGTGGTGATATCGATGCGTGATGTGTTGTAGATGCTTTGAAACCATGAATCAAAACTCCGACAAGATATGCAGAACCAATCGCGTTTTTCGAAAAAGGGGTTCACTGCTATCAAGCGGCATCACAAAGAGTTGCGTCGATTGATTAGCCAATTGGAGCGTATGGTTGAACAGTCAGAGGCGTTGGTGTGAACTAAATTCATTTATTAGAGAAGAAATGGAAAGGGAAGATGTTTTTATGAAGAAAATTAAAACGATACCAATCAAAATCGGAGCGGTGACCGGGGTTTCCGCCTTGCTCACCGGGTGTGGCGCGACTGCGCAGGATGATTACATGAGCGCTTATGACGAAGTCCAGGATGCCGACACATTCGAGGCCGATATACAGATGTCGATGGATGTCGAAAGCGACGTGTTCGGCCATGAAGAAACGGAGATGTTAAATAACACGGTTTTGGCCATGGATGTGATGTCGGATGTGGCAAACGATCAACACGAAGTAGACATAGGGCTTGCTCTTAGTATGGGCGCCATGGATATGAACATCGACATGCCGATGTTTCTGGACAATAGCGGCGATGAAGAAAAGCTTTATTCGACGTCTGACGGAATGATTGATATCATCGATTCGATGTTGATGTTCGAGGGCTTTCCAATGAATATTGAAACACCTGAAAGTATTCAAGGTACTGTCGTTGAATTGCCGGTCGAGGATGACGGGCAAAACGAAGAAGTATCCGAAGAACAGGAAGAAGCGACGGAAAATATTATGGCGCAGTCGCGGACGTTCTTGGAAGATATGGATGAAGAAGCCTTTACAAGAGACGAAGACGCCGAGAATATGATTACATATAGCGTTGATGGCAACGTTGTTGTAGACGCTTTGTTTGATATGCTTGAAGATAACCCAGCGATCTTTGAAGGTGTCGAAGATATGAACGAAGCAGCCATTGATGACGATCTTTCCGAAATCCGCGACGAGATCGATGAGTATATCGAAGTCGATGAAGTGGAAACCGAGGTTGTGCTTAATGAGAACGGTTCGATGGCCACGGAAGAGATGCGCATCCCTATGATGTTAAACAATGACCGGGGTGAAACAATTGACATGACGCTGCATATGGATGTGGAATATAACAGCATCGATGACGATTTGGATTTTTCATTTGATCTTTCCGAAGATAATATTATAAGCGAAGATGAATTCGAAGAAGCGATGGAAGAGTCGTTTAATGATCCTATGATGATGCCCTAATTTTCATGAAAAAAAGTGACTGTTTAGCACGAATGGCCACGGTGTATGATGCGTTCAATCAGTTATTGCTGGTTGAACGTTTTTAATGGCGTCTCAGGTTCAAGCTCCTTCCATCCCTCTAAGGAGTAGCCAAATTAGAATTGGAAATCCCCATCCTTCATTAGGAGGACTTCAGTTCCATCTTCTTTAATGCCCACTACTTTCATATCCTCGCTACCAAAGGTCACATTGACTAACAGAAGGGAAGTATTGAGGCCTGCTGCCTTCAATTCTTCTTCCGATAGGTTGCTGCCATTTAGAAGGTTAGATGGGGAGGCGTTTCCGATTCCAATATGGCAGGCCGTATTTTCATCCAACAAAGTGTTGTAAAAGAGAGTTTCCGCCTGAGAAAGAGGAGAATGGTTAGAGACCAAAGCAATTTCCCCTAGACTTTGTAGCACTTCTGCCCACTGGCGGCATAATAGGCAGTAATCCATCCATCTTTAAAGGTGAGGTGAAAATCATCGATGACACTTCCCCCATAGATAAGCGGTTTAGTGGCTACTAGTTTGCCATTTACCTTATTTTTGTGGGGAGCTGAAAATATTTCTTCCGTGGGAATGTTCGGAAAGAACGGTATTCCCTGTTTATCTATAACACCCCCGCCGATATAGAGGTGATTTTCAGGCATACCGACGAATAAATCAGTTCCTCGGCTATTCGTAAAATGCAGGGCTTCAAACTGGCTGTCGTTTAGAAACTTTTTCCGGGACTCGAAGGCTCTATCATGATTTTCCCAGTCTTTCATAGGATTTTTCCATCCGCCCGAGCGCCACGTAAGATTAATTGCCATAACGATTGCAAGGCTTTTTCTTTACTTAAGTGAGGAAATACTTTAGTGGCCCATGCAAAGTTCGGGACAACTAAAAGACACCAGCGTACCTCGTGGGATCTAATCTTTGCGTTATGATCCTTCAACTTGGTGCGAGAGGCCTTTTGGAAGCGACTCATCCGTTCTGTGGAAACATCCTTAAAGGCATCTAAGTTTTCAGAAATAATATGGATGTAAGCAGCACCCGCATCGTCCCACTCCTTAAAGCGAGAGTACTGCCAGTTGGGAAAATGATCGATGGCATCATCTGCTGCATGCAAATAAAATTCTTTGGTAGACTGTTCATCTGTCCAATCCATAACCACATTTGAAGCTCCCGCATCATAGGCAGCCGTTTGGATTAGACGTGCAAACGTAACATTTTCTATGTCACTATGAATAATCACTAATTGATTCTTTTGCACATTTACACCTGTTCGGACAGCAAGTTCTGCATATTTTTTCAACTGCTCTTTACTAACAAGCTCATATTTTCCTTTAATCACACTCAACTCCTAACTTTTTATTCCATTATACCATTGGGAAAGCATAAGTATTTCTGTACGCTATGATTAATTTTTCTGCATTACGCCACATTTTTCGTGAAATTGATTTTCATTTGAGCTCAGGCATGCCTCTGACCCTCGCTTAAAGCAATTCCATTTGCCTTCTTTCACGTCCATTTTATATGATGATTTACATGATACGTATACAGTGTTACGTTTCAAAAGCCCTTTCCCTATAAATAATCAAACGGGACCGCGATAGTATGGCCTTCACACAGCGAGACAAGCCGGGCAAAAAGTCATACCCTGAGTCAATCGGCCACATACAGTCGTCTATCGTTCTGTTTTCGGCGATCGTTCAGATTTTAGATCGTTTGATCTCGTCTCACAATTTTTTGTGAACGAAGATAAAATGGTGCTTTTAGAAATATTTTCTGAAGCACGCTACTCATGCAGGGTGGCTGAATCTCTTGATCACACGAATCAGGATTGATTCGTTCCGGCCTATTAGTACTCTACTGCCGATGTTCGAAGGTCAACTCATCCACTACACTGACTTTGGCTCCCTAATTCGAGCTTTCAAAAGCTGTTAGGTCGCCAACGAAAGCTTTTGACGACCTAACGCCAGTAAGCGAAAGCCGTTCGGTTATCAAAGACGACTTTTGACGCCGTAACTCCGAAAGTTAGACGTCTTTCGGTCGTCAACAGACAGTCTCACGCGTGGTCGGCAGCGGTGTGATCATTTAATTCAACTCTTCTTACACTAGTTTATATAATAATTATGCATAATAAGAATAAATTAGGAATAATCCTTATACTCCTGTTTCATAAACAAGGCCATTTAACGGAATAACGAATGATTGATAAATATGATTAGATTTGCAGGCAATGAACGACCATATTCAATTTTTAATTCCATAAAGTTACTCCTGCTCTTGTGAATGATTTTAAATAAGTGTTCGATTGATCTAAAGGTGGGGACAGAAGGGAAGATGATGCAGACTCTTGAAACGACGAAATGTTAAATGATCCTGATAAAGAGGGTTTCAAGGATATTAAACAAACGGGCGTGATTGTTTAATAATATTAGCGTTCTTTAGTTAAGAAAACAATTATATTATCAGCTTGTATGAGGAAAACACGGCCTTTTGTATGTTAAGATTATGATAATTAATACAAATGCAGAGAACTGCACATTGATGGGAGGAATGCATAATGAAAACATTTACGAAAACAGCATCCACAATGGTTCTAAGTGTAGCACTGTTAGCTGCTTGTGGAGATGATGAAGAAGATATTGCCAATGATGCTACAAAGCCTGCCGATGACACGAATGAAAAAGAAGCAGAAGATTCTGAAATACCAGAGGACGAAGTAGCAGGGGATGAAACAGCAGCAACCGAAGAAGATGAAGAAAATGATGAAAATACAGATGATCTTAATGAGGAGAGCGATGAAGAGAGTAACGGTAACAGTGATGATACTGTAATGGATGATGGAATGCACATCGGCGATGATTTATTAGGTTTAGGGGAAACTGTTACATTAGAAGACTCTTATGGTACATACGAGATCACACCTGATAATCCCAGATTCTTAGATTATTTCGAACATCCAAATGACAGTGATGAAGTGTTTGATAGCAATTGGGAATTTTTAGCAATTGATTATGATATTACTATAATAAGTGATGAGGGTTTAGAGGATGAATCTAATGAACAATTGTCTGCTAGTTTATATTATGAAGGTGAAGGAGTTGCTCAAAGGCCAGCAGAGTTCCAGCTGAGAAATTGGTTAGGAGATATGGAAGAAGGTGAAAGTGATACAGCTACAGTCTTGTATGAGACATCTGAAGGTGGGGATTATAAAATCCTTCTTTCACCGGGTCTTATATCGGTAGAGGGAGATGATCCCTTTGAATCAGAACAAATACCAGAGCTAGAAGAAAGTTTTGAGTTCACTATTGAGGCTGAAGAAGATAGTTAATGATCTTGAGCAAAGTAGCATATTTTCAGGCAAAAGCATTCTCAGAGCGCTCGTTAGCACACTTATTGCTCATCCAAAGACAGCATTAGCATTACGGTAGAAGTACATAATGTCTAATTAAAGGGAGGGGAAATGGTCTAAGCCGCACCGCTAAAGAGGCAAGTAAATTATTTGTCCATTTGATTCTAGAAATGGGTGAGCAAACTTTTTTATTTTTTCACAAAGAAAGAATCCGTTTTGATCAGTCTTTTTCCAAATGGATTCTTCTTGTTTGCGGTAATATAAGGATTTGTGGAGTATAGCTACATCAGTGGCGGATTATCGCACCGTATTCCCTGAAAATCATTGGCTATCGAACGCCATTGGAAGTGTTTTGAAGAGTTTACGCCAAATATAAATATCTTTGCTACAAAGATTTATTTTGGATAGAAGTTTTAAAGCTGAAGAAATCATCGGGGAAGGGGGAGACATTGATGAGAGGACTTGAGGTGGCAACCGCTATTGCGGGACTGGCATTGACCTTGCTGGCTACAGTAACATTTGGTCTGGTTGTGATAGCATCGAGCCTCGGATTCAATTTTGGGTACAGCGCGCTTGCCTGGGTTGGAACGCGCGTGTGGTTTGCGGATGGAGACAGCTGGTTTGGCACGTGGGTAACAGCACTTCTGTCGATCCGGATGATTCCTCTTATCGGAAACGGCCTTGCCATCTTGCTTACCGTTTTTGCCCTCCTGCGTAAAAACAAAACCGTCAAAACGGCACTTATCATATATTTATTCTCAGCCCTGCTCGTATTTATTTCAACATTCGGGATTGGCTGGCCGGCTTCGCTTTGTTTGTTGGGGGCTTGCTTCGCCTCTTTGCTCCGGACGATCCGAGCAAAACAAGATAGAGAAAAGCCTGTTGATTCGAACGTTTCTGAAATAGAATAAAACCAAGGATGTTCTCTCCGGTGTTTCTGAGTAAATAGACCGTGGTAGGGGTAACTACTTTATTGTTTGTTCTAGGGTGGCGCCAACGCAAAGCGGCCATGGTTTATCAAACTTTTTTTCCGTTTTGTTTACGGTTAAATGTGATATTTCTTTTGATCATGTACATCAATAATACAACGAAACCACCAACGGCCAATGGCTCCATGGGTATGGCCGATTGCAGGATATGGTCGGGGAGTATAATGAGTAATAGCTGACTTGCAATGTATAAAACAAATGCGATAAGTACGACGATACTGATACCCATGTGGCAGATCCTCCTAGGGCGTTTTTTTCGTTTTATCAAAATTAGCGTCGCAAACCCTTTCAAAACCTATGAACAACCCCCTGATAAACATTAGAGATTGTTTACACGTTTATTTTTCTTGTTCCAATCGTTTTGCGTGCTCCATGGCTTTTTTTCGCAATTCTGGCGTCTGCGCTCTTCTTCCGACATATTGCGAAACGCTTTCATACTAGTTTTAAATATTCTTCTAGTGTCGTTATTTCAAGAGACGCCACCATATCAATAAGCCCCGCATAATCGTTGTGTACACCAGCATGATCTAACACTTCATAATATTTTTGCCGCTCATCGACTTGAATAATCACCGGTAAATATCCAGCTCTCATCAGCTCAAAATTCATGAGCAACCGTGCTGTTCGCCCATTGCCATCCAAGAAAGGATGGATGTTTACAAATTTGCTATGAAGAATAGCCGCAATTTCAATCGGATGATGATTATTTTCTATGGCAGAGGTATACCAATATATCAGCTCCTCCATGTCATCTGCAATTTTATAATGAGGGGTTACGGCGTGCAAGGCCCCTATGATAACGACGTCTCGATGGCGATACGCCCCCGCATGATCTGTATCAATCCCTCTTAAAATCAAGGAATGAATGCTACGAATAAGGCGCTCTGTCAATGGCTCGGCGATTACATTCTCTACATACTATGGCATCCCGATGATTAATCGCTTCCATATGTTCCCGGAGCATTTTTCCTTTCCCGATCGTAATACCGTCCTCGAGAATTGCTTTTGTTTCATAAATCGTTAACGTGTTTCCTTCGATGGCGTTGACAATCGGTTTTAGGTGTTTATTCACTTTGACTTATATTCAGATTCATAATAATCGCGGTGCTTTCGGAAATGACGGACGGCTTTTCTTGCCTTCATCATATCAATCAAGGTGCTGTTGATGGTTCAGATCAAAAAGGAAAAGAGATCCCTTATTTGGCTCTCTTGTTATTGCTCAATCGGTTTAGTTCTAAATCGTGTTGGCCGACTTTACCAGAAAGGTACATATTATCCTAATTTAAACGGTCTACTTTTTTGTCAATGTTGTTAATCATACCCATAACGTCTTCATGGTTGTTTAATTCAATTCTGTCGAGCCGCTTTTCGATCTCATCGAACCTTTTATTAGGCTGATTAAACCCTTCGTCAATCTGTGTTTTTAGGGAAAGCAACATTTCTTTTAATTCGTTATCCATCACTCATCCCACCTATTCGGATTAATTGTATCATTAATAGCATAAGGCGTGAATGATCACCTGGCGGGTAGGACATACAAAAATGGTCGATACGAGCGTGCAAAAATTTCGATGGATGCCTATCGTAAGTTATTTGTATTTGGAGTTTCTACCATTGCAATGAAACATTGCGATTAACTGCAGGGGCTGCGGGGACGGTCAAACTGCTGTTGGTTAGGATCAAATATACTTTGTTTTTAGGAATCTCGTTGCTTTAGTGACGAGCAGTTCAATCTTGTTCTTTGAATACTTCATGCAGAATAGTGAGGGTTTTTTTCTGCGTAAATGAATCTCTGTGTATAAGAAGGATATTCATTTCTTAAATGAATTCATTGTTCGCCGAACCGACTGCGAAAAAATCGAAAACATCCAAATCAAATACATGTGCAATTTTTTCCAATGTATTGATCGTTATATTTCGCTCGCCTCGTTCGATAGAGCCAATATAAGATATCGCTGTATCTGTATACTCTGCCAATTGCTCTAGCGTCATATTGTTTGCTTTTCTGAAACTTCTTATTGTAGCACCAATTCTTTGCTGAGTTGTATTATTCATGGAAAAACTCTCTCTTTATCATTTATAAATAAGTTTAGTGAAATTCAATAAAGAAAAAGTGATAAGACCGCGGGGGATCTTATCCCTCATACAAGCCTTTTTTTCTATTAGCAAATGTCCGTTGAAGCGGGGTTTGTTACCAGGCAACCTCACAAATACATAAACGTATGAATCCGCTTGATACAGGTCTCTGTCACGTTTTGTGGCGCTTCCTCGACGATTTGGATTTGGCGTGATTGCCAGTCAATGCTTTTAACATGATCAGTTAAGATCGAACCCCTGATCTTTAAACCTTTAGGTAGTTCCACCTCAAACGGGTACCCCTTTTTTTGCTTCGTGATCTGGCAAACAATTGCCAGATCAGTTACTTGATTAAACGACTTCGGCGACAATATAATGGCAGGTCTGTGACCTGCCTGCTCGCGTCCTGATTGCGGATGGAAGTTTAAATAAACAAGGTCTCCTTTTTCCGGAACTGTTCTCACCAGACTTCCTTCCCTTCTGGTTGACCCCAGTCGATAAAATCAGGCTTATTTTCATCTGTAACCTGTGACAATAATTCATCAAGCGTTGGGGCAGCGTCAATTGGCCTGATCAGAATGCCGTTTTGTTCTTCAATCATTTCAACCTCGGAGCCGTCATAGATCGACACGTTCTTGGCTAATTTATGAGGGATACGAACCCCTAAGCTGTTCCCCCACCGTTGAATTTTTGATGACATGGAGAACCCCTCTTTCTGATTTTTAAAATCGTTAAGATCATTATTTTTGTTATGTTTCATTATAACACCCCTTGAACGCATTGTATACACCAGTATATACATTAAGGGGTGTGATGATACAATGCTCTGCGTGCAAATCATACGCACGCTGTATAAAAAAGAACCGACACGCCGTTAATTAGCGCATCGGCTTGAATCATCGGTTATCGACACCATCACGACCATAGCGAGCACGGGCTATCTACCGCGCATGGGTCTATCGCTACTGAAGTTTTTCAACCAATGATTGTTCGCTTCACGCGTTTCATTGGCTGCGTCGCAGCCTCGGGTTGTTGCGAAAAGCCATCCTTTTTGGATATGATGGACTCAGAAGGTTTTTTTACAGAAAACACCATTCAATGATCAGGCCATATTGTCGAATAAATTTTTGTGGAATAAGCATTGCACTCGTTATTGGCTTTTGAGGGGCTAGGTTATATAGTAACTAAGTAAAGATTAGGGGAGTGTTACTACTGTAATGGTGCACAACATTTCAACTACTTGTATTAGGATTTTTAATGCTTGTAAAAGGGGTGAAGTATGAGTTTCGGGAAAAAACTTATCCCTTTTTACGTAGCAATCGCGCTTATAGCACTTATCCTTTATTTAATCTATAAGCCTAGCCCAGAGGGTACTTATGAGCACTATGATGAGGCAAAAGCTGCGTTTATGGCAGATAGTGACTTGATTGGGCAACAAATCGTTGGAGAATTTGCGGAGGATAACAACCTGTTTATTGTATTTAAGGATGACCCTGCCAGTCAAGAACCACACTATGCATTTGCTTGTTTCTCAAAAAAGCAAAATGATGAAGTTGTTTGGCATGGAAGTTCAAATTATTTTTACGGTGGAGGGGAAAGCACAGCAATAAAGTCTCCTTGTTTCGATGAAGAAGAATAGTATATGTATCAAACCGATGTAGATGCAGATAAGCCGTTTGAAGGATATCCCATTGCAGAAGGGGTCTTAAAAAGTGATAATACCAGACCTGACGTTCGCTACTGGATTCTTGAAGAGTAGAAACGTACAGCAATGAAATGAAAGCTCTTTATCACTTTTAACACTATTCAAGAATAGGGCGCGTTTCTGGAATAACGGGGATTGCGCTCTCCTCGAGAATCGGCTAATTAAATGGAGGGTGATTCCTCTGAAAGAAATTTAAGTGAATTTATGGTAATTGTTTATTTAAAATGATGAAGTGGTTTATAATGATTTGTGGAAATAAAAAGAACAAATGAGGTTTTATTAATATGGCAAAAAGACAAAGGACAGGAAAAAAGCTAATTTTATTGGATTTGCTTTTTTACGCCATATTTCCTCTTTTCATATGGAATTTTGGTAGGGAACTTTTAGGGGATTATGCAGCAATGCTAATCTCAACAATTCCGGGAATTGCATATACCATCTATCGATATTTACTGGAAAAGCAATTTAACATTGCAGGATTGTTTATTATTGGAACATTAGCATTGGGAACGACTGTTAATCTGTTATCTGGCTCAGCAGAGCAGATGTTATGGAATGGAGTATATTTAGGTTTGTTTTATGTAGTTGTTCACTTTGTTGCTCTGATTTTTAAGCGTCCGTTTGCCTTATATTTTGCTGTTGATTTCGCATATTTGCAAGGTTATGCGCGAAAAGATAGTACAACATTATTTTTTCAAAAAGGAATTTTTAAGTGGTTTCAATTTATTCAGGTAATATTCATCATCAGGGGTCTTTTTATGGCGGGGTTACAGGCATTTTTACTGCAAAAATACGGTGTTGATGGATACAATGAAATGTTAATATACAGACAAATTGCCGGTTGGTTTTTCGGTATATTGATTATGGGAATGTTCTTTTATACAAAAGTTCCAGTACAAAGTTTTTTTGATAAACAGCGAAATATACCTACATAAAAAGAGATAAGGCCGTAGGCGTGACCTTATCACATCGTTTGGTGAGGTGAATCCCATAACCATATACCGTCCGATGACCAATCGGATTGTTCTTTTTTTATTCTATCCCTTTTTTCCGTCTAAGTCAATGTGGATATAGGATTCACCGCTTAACTGGCTGCAACAGCAGCCTCTTGATCGCACCGGGTATCGCACCCGCATCATGTATCCTACCCGCACCGTTCGAATGCATCAGCTAAGATGCTGGCTATCATAGCTAAGCCGTCGTGTATACCCGCGACGCACGTAGGCTAGCGTGATTGTTATTAGCCTCCGCATCAGATTGATTAATCCCCGGCCGGTGCGTTGGCAGGTGCCTAAAATGCCCACGCCGAGGGCGCCGAGCAGGTAGACATTTAAGTATATATTTATGTGTACATAAAGGTACACGTAAAGATAAACGTTTACGTACACATCTAAACATCAACATTCAACATAAAAGGGTGATAAGTTGCGGAAAATATCTCTAACCACCGTATTTAAAGGAAAGAAGCCAGCACCACTCTATCAAAATTCGGAGAACCGATATTCAAGTGTATCTCCCTTTCATTCTTTCTCGTCGAGGGTAGAGGAGCTGCTATCGTGATCGGCCACTATGTCACTGAACCATCTTCTTCAATGTCTTGTTGATAGTCGGCTACATCTTCAGGCGCATTGATCTCTTCCAGTTCTTCTTCTATCATTTCATACATTAAATCGATATTTTCATAATAAACTCTGATTGTACTGTAGATGTTTTCATCTCTGTAAAATTCAATCAGATCATAAATCCTTTCTTCTTCTTCGTCCCAATCAATAGCATCTTCTTCAAGTGATAAGTAAATATAAGAGTTTATTAATAATGAATTTCTACTGGATACCAAATCAAAATCTATATCTCGGGCATCCGGGAACAATTCATCAGTTTCATTGGTAAGGGTTTCGTCAATGCCCAAATCTCCCCATTTATGATATTGATAATTGTCGTAATATCGTTCAATGTTGATTCCTTTAGTAACCTGAAAAACAAGATGTTCATTTTCCACTGGATAAGCTTCTAAATAGTATAAGTTACGAGTAAAATCTTCATAATCATCATATTCTGCCACAAATTCCTCATCATAACGATCTTCCAAATAGCTTTCCGTTTCTTCTTCTACTTTTCCCGGATCATCAGGAGGGGGACTCGATTCAAAGAAGTTGTATAAGATGGCATATAGAGCAATACCGCAAAGAACGATAAAAGATACGATGGAAATGAGTATAATGATAATCGTTTTTCTGTTCATGAATATTCCTCCAGTGAACATAATCACAAAGCCACCCTTAACAACAAATGGGTGGCTATTGGAAGTATACTGATGCACAACTTCCTCTGTTGAGTGTCAACATTAATGACGGTTTTCAATAGTATTCCTAAACAAATTATAGCTTAAGTTCAAAAATTGGATCCCCATTACTTTCTATCATCAGAATACTTCGATTCATAAATTTGTTCAGCTTCTGATAAAGGTTCATATTCATGTTCAATTATTGGTTCCAACACTGGTTCAAGTATTGGCTCATAAAAATTATCCCTTAAATATTGAAGTTCTATTTGAGATAGTCATTAATAACCGTAGTCAAGTCATGGAGGACGTTATTCAGGCGTTGAACCAGCGCACCGAGCAGTACAAAGAAGCTGAAAGTCAATACTTTTTCAGTGTCTGCGGTTGTGTGCATGTTTTGTGAACCCCCGTACGTTTAGTTAGCTTACGCCTCACGATTTTTTATGTATGCGCATCTCGCAATAAGCATGTACCAGAATTGACCAAGTGGCGTTGAGAAACTGCATGAAAAAATAAAGGCGAAAAGAGCCAAGCAGTGGAGGATCACCGATTTCGCCTTTCGCCTGGTTGCCCATCAAGAGCAATTAATTGATCGTTTGTTGATTGGATTGGTCATTCGTTAATGACCATACGAGGCACGCCACCCAGCCTAAGAATGTCCATCCTAATAAAATATTAAGTGCTAATATGGCTGTTTTATTCTTATGGTTACGCGTGAAGGCAATAATAGTCGGTATCCCGTATATACCAATAGCAACCGCAATTCCAATGATAATAAGCAAAAAGAAAAAAATACTCACCACTATTTCCATACTAAAACGCTCCTTTTTTTAACGATCAGAATTATGTATGCTTTTTGTTTTTTGTTAGTTACTCATCATATACACGCCTTTTCGAAGATTTTTAGGGGTTTATTGACGATGCCTTTAGTGTAATAGATTTAGGAGAAATAGAAAAGATTTGATGTATGTCTGCGCATTTTATCCTATTCAATCCCAAAATTGCGGAGCAAAAAAGCATGCAGATGATCCGCTTGATCCGTGGGTATCTTCTTTCTCTGCTCATGCATAACGTCTGTCATCGCTTGAACATAAGCCTCGTGCTCTGTTACCCCTGATTTTTTCAGCATTTTATCCGCTCGGCGTTGAACGTCCATCACACAGGCCAGGTGATCCATCGCTTCTTCCCCCTTTTTATCTTAGTTTTGTGGTTGATCTTGCCTCCAAGGAACCTCGCGTTTGATCATCTTGGGTCTTTGGGCTCTGCTTATAGTGTAATAGATTTAGCGCAGGCGGAAAAGGGAAGCGGTATCATTTACAGGCAGAAGCAGGTAAACATTTATGTATATATTTATGTGTACATAAAGGGACACGTAAAGATAAACGTTTATGTACACCTGTAAGCATCAATGTTCAACATAAAAGGGTGATATGTTGCGGAAAAACCTGCTTTTATATGATAAAATGATAATTATTCGAATATAGAGAAACGCTGAGTCAATAGGAGGGATAGATAATGAAAATATGGACGAAAACAGCATCTATGATGTTCCTAAGCGCCGCATTGTTGGCCGCCTGCGGAGATGACGACGCAGACGAAGAGGCGAATGGCGAGGGTGCGCCGGACAATGATCGTGACATCACTGAAGCTGAGGAAGATGATGCGGACGAGGGTGTTGATGTTGATGCAACCGAAGAAGATGATAGTGACGATGAAAACGGCTCCTCGGATGATTTTGCGGAGGATCAGCAACTGTCTTTAGGTGAAACGGGAACTTATGATGCCAATTTTGGCACGTTTGAAATTACTTTAGATGATGTATGGACTGATGATGAGGTTGAAGGAGAACCTCCTGTTGATGACTTGTATGTTATTACAGAAGTTACCGTTGAGAATAATTCGGATGACACGATCGACGCACAAGATCTTGCTCATGCGGATTTATTAAATGAAGATGAATCAAATATCGGGGTTTATTGGTTTTATGGTTTTGATGGAGACTTAGAACCTGGCGAATCTTTAACCGGAGAATTAGTCTTTGATCATACGGATTCTAGTTATTATGAGTTAACTTACGGGTGGGGCCCAGATTCCTTATCCAACGAAGTCCGCTGGGAATTTGATGAGAGTGAGCTTGAGGAATAACGAACGTTCATCTCATCGTTGTGCCATAAACGGTTTAAATTGTTGAACACACAAGAAATCATATAAATGAAAAGGGTGATTTTTCTATGCTATGGATTGCTACACAAGACAAACAAAGTTTGATAAATGTAAAAGAAGTTACGGTCAACGGGAAAAAGTTAAAGGGTGTGATTGGCACAAAGGTTAGACATGATTGGAGTAAAGATTTAGGAAAATATGAATCAAATGCAAGAGCACTAGACATTCTTAATGAAATATTTATGAAAATCGAAGAAAACAATGGTGCTTCTGTGACATTCGCTATGCCTGAAAAATAGGAATCACTTTGTTCAATAAATGGAGCGCAATTGGTTTATCAAGTATCGCCTATATTCATGGATTCGATCAGATTGGAGGTTGAAAATTGGGCATTATTTTAGGTGTATTATTCCTTATGTGGGGAATTATCATACTTGCCATAGGAGCAAAGAAAATGAGTAACAAAGACCTTAAAGCTAAGAGTCGTGGTGACAACTTCTTGTTTGAGGTTGAATGGCTTACATTATTAATTCAGAAGTTACCTTCTCCCTTTGTTCGGTCATTTGTAGTCATCGTTGGAGTGGCTTTCTCAGGTCTTGGCGTGTTCCTCATTGTTTAATACAATTTCTGTAGCAATAGGACACGTTTGCTGAACCAATGATGGCTTTTTTAAACTATATGGTCGTTTTATTGCTTTGTTTGATTAAAGAGCCATTTTGCGAAAAAACAATGATATTCGTTTGTATGAGTAAAACGCGTTTTTTGAATGGTAAAATTATGATAATTAATACAAATACAGAGAATTGCTGAATCGATAGGAGGTATACATAATGAGAACAGTTACGAAAATAGCACCCACGGTATTTTTAAGTGCAACATTGTTAGTTGCCTGCGGAGATGATGAGGAAGAGGCGACAGGTGAAGACGCCCCGGACACGGATGATGATACAAGTGAAGCTGAGGAAAATGACACGGACGAAGACGTTGATAGACGAGAGCGAAGATGATGAAGGCGATAATGGATCTTCAGAAGAGGATTTCGAGGAGGACCAACAGTTAACGTTAGGGGAAACTGGGACATATGATTCCAATATGGGTACCTTTGATATTACACCTAATGATGTTTGGGCAGAAGATGAATATGAAGGAGATAGCCCTGAAAATGATCATTTTATTTTTATTGATGTCACGATAGAAAATGTATCAGATCAAACAGTTGATGGGTTGGATTTGGCTGATTCAGATTTAATGAATGAAAGTGAGTCATACGTCGGTACTTATTGGGATGATGGATTTGAAGGTGAAGAAGTTGGTCCTGGTGATTCAATTGACGGGGAAATTATTTTTGATATATCAGAAACTAATAGCTACGAACTGATATATGGACTTAATCTAGGCTCACTTGCCAACGAAGTCCGCTGGGAATTTGATGAGAGTGAGCTTGAGGAATAAATCAACGTACAAGAAGTCACACACAAAAATCAGTGTGGCTTTTTTATATGAAGATGGTTATCATTGTTTTTACTCTGGCGGATTTTGTATGTATTCTCAAATAAGCTATTTTCATCCATAACCTCTGGTTACGCCATAAAAAATCAAAATCAGCGCGAGTATACCGATACTCATAAAAACGGTTTTGATGCTGATTGGCCTTCCGGTCATTGTTCGGACCAATGCCAGTATGCCGACATAAAGCATTATTGCAAGTACCCCTACAAATAGCAAAGGTACCCATGTATTTTCATTTAAAAAATGTGAAACTTGTTCCGTGTTTCGATCCCCATACCAAGCGAATAATAGTCCGGCACCACTTCCTCCAATAATCATTGCCCAAAAAAGTCTATTCCAAGCTTTGTCGCTCATCAATCACACCTCGTTTTACTTATGATCGGCTCGGCGTTGAACGTCTATCACACATTCTAATTGACCGTCGCTTCTGATTACAGCCTTATCATCGCTAAAACAGAGAATGCTATTATAATCAGAATACCCGTTTTAATATACGTTCTAAATGTTACTTTTTTCTCTGATTCAAAGCCTCGGATGAAGGAGAGGAATAATAAGTATCCGCAGACACAGATTATCCCTACAAGTGTCACCATTATCCCCGTGTTTTCAACAAGGACGCTGTCTCCTTCTGTTGCGGAATAACTTGTACTAAAAGCAATGGTTATAATTATAGCCAATACCACTACAAATAAAATATTCCACGTCCGATCTTTCATCTCTCTTCCACCCCCTGACTGACTTAAAGGCAATCCCAAATGCTCTGTTTTTCGACGATAAAGCTACCCCACCATTTGGTCTGATGTTGAAGGGCCCGTTCTTATTTAAGATAAACGTCTCGTTTAGGGACAACACTGGCTCGCCATGACTACAGCCCAAAAACCCAATGCACAATGGATGCAATCGTAATTAAAAAAGCTAATCCTATCAATGATTCTACAGCCATTTTCAGGCGCGTTGATTTACCATTAAATTCCATAAAATTACTTACGTAGGTGTCATGTTCTTCCTGTCATCTAGAAATTGAGCTAAGGTGTCTTTGACTTCCAATGGAGATGTACCAAGGATCAATTCCCGTGCAAATTGAATGAACGTACGCCGGGTCATCCGCCATACAGGTGCCAGCTGGTTGTATAAAAATCGCAGGACCATATAAACCATGATGGCGCAAAATAATTGCCCATAGACCGCATTCGGCGTCGTTCCAAAGAAGTGATTCAGATTCAAGTGTTGTTTGAGAAAGCGGTGAAAAAGCTCGATCTGCCAGCGTGCCTTATAGAGATCGGCGATATCTTCGGCAAAAAGGGTGCTGAGGTTTGTGGCCACCCGAAGGGTATTCCCTTCATCATCATAAAAACAAACGATACGAAACCGGTGATTGGACTGCTTCTTCCCTTTCCCTATTTTCGCTGAATAATCATCGAAAACTCTGGAATGTTCAGACGTTACACGTGGGATAGGCTCCCGCTCTTCGGTATAGATGGACGTTTTCAAGCGGATCACAAAGCCTTTGTCCTCGTCTTCAAGGTTATCGAAATCACGGATGGTGGCATAGGCGCGGTCTCGAACAGATGTGATCAATTGGTGCGAAAATGAATGAGCAACAGCCGCATCATGCGTCAATCCTTTGGAAGCCTCCACTTGGATCGGAAGCAGCGTATCCACACGGAAAAATGTATGCATTTTAACGCCGTTACGTTTCCCGTGATAAGGCGCCCATGGGAGCCGGTTTTCGCCTACGGTCATCGTCGTTGAATCCAGCGCTGCCAACGAAACCGGCAAGTCCATGGAACGACGAGTTTCCCGATTGAAACGGGAACCTAAAAGCTCCAGTATCTCTTTGACGGCTTCATAAGGAAGGATGCTAGCTTTTGTCGATAACGTCGTGTGATCAACGGCTTTGAGGCTCGGATCAATTTTGAGTTTGTTCTCGCTTTCACGGTAATTTTGCCATTGTTCACTTGACGCCAATAGCCAAAAGAAAATTTGATCGGTTCCCAGCCATTTTCGCCCGACTTCTTGGTAATCATGTGAACGAAGAATGTTCTCGATTTCTTCCATCGACACGAAGGATTTAAAAACCTTTAAAAGTGTGTTAGATTGTCCCATGAAGGCATCACTCCTTTGGTAGGGTTTACCTTTATGGTCATAGTGATGCCTTCATTTTTTTAAGTCATTTGCTTGGATAATTTTGGCTAATCAACGCGCCTGAGCCATTTTCCATGTCACTTTTTTATCTTCCGTGTCCCTTCGCTTCACCCCTAAAAACCCCAAAAACATTAGTATGGCACTTCCTACAAAAAGCAGATAATTACCCTCTACAATATTACTGAGCACCTCGGGATTAAAAAAACCTAAAAAGATAAATACACCCAAAAATATGCTCGACAGTATTGCCATGACATTCCAAAATTTGTTCACCCTAGACACCTCAAACATTTCAAAAAGGATTCTTCATGGTTCTCTTTCTTCAATGTAATAAACGTATACGAAAATGTAAACGTTTAAGTAAACACCTATCGACGGGTGCATGACCCGGCGCGCGCGTGGCGCACCGACATGTGGCAAATCCTATGGCCTAACGGTTCCTTGTAGGTCTTTAATAATTGCGCAGGTCGTTCCAGGCTCGATCCGTTTAAACTCGCCATGGTTAATCAAAATCACAATGGCAAAGGCGCCCTGAACCTCTAGGATGTCCAGGTCTTCCATGCGCCCTTCGATACCGGCTTCAAGGTCTACGTTGTGGCAGATATCAAAACGACCGGAAGTCATGGCGGCTGTATGAAGCCTTAGATTATCCATTATCGCCTGATGCCACAAAAAAGACACACCACCGTTTCCGATGGTGCGCCAATCACTCGTATAGGGTTATTGATGTTTAGCAGCGAAATAATCTTCAATTTCTCTTAATGGGACGAGTGACGTGTCTTTATCTGGAAATTCTTCTTGGTAATCTTTGCGCATTTTTTTGACGGTTTCGATGATATGGCGATAGTCTTCCGACGTTGCGCTTGGGTTTGGTTGTGCATATACACCGTTTAAATGTTTGTCGATGTAGTCGGCATGCTGACTACTTGCTTCGGCCTGTTCCCGGATGATTTTTTTGCGTTCCGATTCGGATATCGGCGGAAACTTGGCAACAAGCTTTTTGTTTTTAATCATCAGCATTCACTCCTTTCCTTAAGTATAACTCAATGAGTTGGATGCAAGCAAAGGGGTCAAATACCATGGCGGGTTCCGGTGCATAATGAAGTTCACCACCAAAAGCCTTGTAGTTATCAAGGACTTGCGGTGTGGTTTTGGTTTCAACTAAAATAAAAGGTTCATCTTCAATAGAGGTACATTGATGGGCCACATAAGCAAGAAGCGGACCTGTGATAAGAAGTAAATTGTCGGGATTTTTATAATCCCTTTTTTCTAATGCTTTCACTCGAAAGAAGCCTTTTTCTTGACGGTATGCGATTAACGCTTGGGTATCAGTGTTCCCACGAACCGTTAATTTATAAATCAAATATTCACCGTCTTTGATGAGCTGATGCCAATCAAAGAAGGCGCCAGGGAAAACATCAAGGCGAGAAGCCGGTTGAACAGATCCTTTGTAGATTTCGCCACTTGTTTTTGTCGGAATAATAACGTTCATGAGAGTGCTCCTTATCGGTATATACGATCTACATTACCAAATATGTTGTCGCGAGAGAAGGGTATAATCGGACATTTTTATCTGTTTGCCACTTGTGCTTACAAGGATGCTCGCCATTTTAATGACGAGAGGAATTATACAGTTAGTTTTCCATAGTTTAATTTTCCAGTACCCCCCGTTGCAGAAAAAAGAACCGGTACGCGCGTGGCGCATCGATGCTATGCGCGCATGAAAAAAGCCCCCGGTTATTCTGAGGGCTTTGAACGCTCTTCTTTATACTTTCGAACAAGTTCGCGTGTGATTGCTTTTTCTTTCTCGGTGTCTTTGCCGCGACCGTCGGCGTAGACGCCACCAAAATGATCATCAATGTACTGCTCATGAGGGTCAACAGGCGTCATGGTCTGATTGAATCCAGGTTTCTTTTTCGGATCGATATTAGGGTGATGCTCGCGGTTTATCGTGATCACGCTCCTTCACGGAATAAATCCTTGTCTATGGGAAAAACAACCCCTGGATTTGAAACAGACAGCAAGCAATTAAACAATGTCATCGACGCACCCTATATGCCCGACATAAGGTGCGACTTTGACGTAAGGGTAGGAGATAGATTTATAATAGATGCTTATTTAGCCCGTGCATCTCAACGGGCGTGATTGTTTGGCAGAGGTCGCGGGAATCGAACCCGCATCGGAGGGTTTGGAGCCCTCTGTTTTACCGTTAAACGATACCTCTATGTTGAATATAACATTATTTTCCAATTTTTTCAATTGATTTTGCCATACAAGAAGCACGACGTGGTGCTATCGGTATGCGGTATACTTATGAAAGCGCTTTAATTATGTACCTTTTTGAAGGCTTTTGACCAGGAACATCGAGGGACAAGCGAGTACAAAAAAGGAACAAACGCTTAATTTTGCATACATAAAAGTAAAATGATACGTTAAAATCTTTTATACATTTGCTTCTGTGTGTACGCACTCACGTTTGTATACCGCCTTACATCGTTGAATTTGGGGTCTCATGTTCCTTCAAACCCCCGAAATGTTCCTCTTTGTTCCTCCATGTTCCTCTTTTTTTACGCCAAATTGGAACATAATATTGTTGATTTAACAGTATTTACAAAAGCTGTGTTCCTTTGTTCCTCTTTTATATAAATAACTCAACTTTCGGACATGACTAACACACGTAAACCTCTGATATAAAGGGATTTAAGGTTGTTTACTTTTAAGAAAGTAACGGTTTTCGCAAAAAATCCGGTAGATGATCAAACAAGCGATCCAGAAACGGTTGAATTTGCTCGTCGGTGAGCAAGTGTTCTTCCGCGAGCATCGACCCTAACACGTCAAGGATCATCAAGAGTGCTTCAGAAAATCGAAGATCTTCGACCTCATCACAGCACATGAAAAACAGTTGCCCAATCGTGCGAGGATCTTCTCCCTCTCGCGAGCTCACAGCGAGCATCATGTAGCGGAGGAAAACGATCGACGTATGCGCTGTCAGCGCATCATAACTGCGGCACTGAAATTCCTTGGCCAATCGCAAGTGAGATTTGGTCACTTTGAAAAAGCATTCAATGGCCCAGCGTTTGCCATAAATGCGGGCAGCATCTTCTTCCGTATGATCCAGGTTCGTCGTCAGGATGGCTAACCACTTTTTCGAACGGTCGCGATCACGAACAAAGATGATGCGAGCTTGAACCTCTCGACCATCTTCATCCGACCCCAGCCCTACAAGGATCGAAGCAAGGATTTTCGCTCGCCCCCGTTTCTTGCGCACTTTTTGGTAAAGCTGGTTCACTGTATAGGATTCCCCTTCATAGGTGTAGTGAATCTTGGATGATCGTTTGATCATACACACAACATCCAGGGGATACTGGGTGACCACTCGTTTGATGATTGAAGGGTATGCAAACCAACTATCGAAAAGGAGTGTTTTAGCGCCAAGCTTCACAGGGTTGATGTCATCCAGCAAAGTGAACAACGTTTCCGTTCCTTTTTGTAGCGCTTCTTGTCGGCGGCGATAACCCACCGTTCGTTTGTCGATGTTCGGATTTACCTCCTGGAAACGGTTTTTTACATTTCTCGAACTGAGTAGTGAAAAGGCCAGAGGCAGAAATGTTGTGCCATCTGACCAGCCGAGCGTGAGCATCCGAAAGCCTTTAAAGTAGGCGCCTGTGGTATGATCTTTAACACGCGCGAGAAGTTCGACAGCTTTACTTCGATTACGGTCATAGCTCGAGTCATCGACGATTAACACACCATCGCGATTGGTTAACGGTCGGAGGTAGGTCTCAATGAGATGAGCGCTAACCAAGACGAGAAATTTCCGCCAGTTGTACGTTGAGCGTTTCATCAAATCGTACACCGCATCCTTTTCCGGTGCATCAGGGAGACGGTCGGATTCAAGCGTCCGGTAAAGATTTTTCCCTTGAAGAACGAGAGAAAAGATAAATTGCACAAGCACGAGCGCAGTTAACCCTTTTTCTTTATGAATATTGGATTGATGCAAAAACGTACCAACTTTGGCCTGTTTGAAAAAGCGCATCACCCGAGATTGTTGTTGGTTATTTTGATAGGAATCTGGTACCATGGAAGCCACAGAAAACATCCTTTCTTTGGTTTTGGTGGTTGTACCTTTATTTTACCAAAGAACAGGGTGTTTTTTGCTTTTTTCGGATAAAAAATCTGCTGAAAATCCTGATTTCACAAGGGTTTACCTGTGATTTTTAGCTCCGAAAGTTGAGTAAATAAATTGGACATGTATAACGCATATATACGCGTACGCACACGCATGCGCGCACACGTAAAAAGTTTCTTTGAAAATCAGAGGAGCAATGGGTCACATCATACGCTTTCTCCCTAATCCAGCCCTCATAACACTTCGAGCTGCCAGCTATTCGGACTTCCTGTTTTCTTGCACAGTCATCCCGCTCTCGTGCCAACATGGGATTCAGCTCTGTTCAGGGATTTGCCTTCAGATCCTCCGCACGATACCTCACGGTCATCGCACTATCTGTTAGCTAATGCTTACCGGCTGTTCGGCTGCATTCGGGTCTTGCACCCTATAGCGGTATGTGCTGCCACTCACGAAAAAAACCCCCGGTTATTCCAAGGGCTTTGCGCGTTCTTCTTTATACTTTCGAACAAGCTTGCTGTACGTCTATTTATTCTTTTCTTCCATTTCTTTTGCATGCTCCATGGCTTTTTTCCGCAATTCCGGTGTGGACTCTGGGTTAGGCTGAGCATAAACCCCTTTGAGTTCCCGGTCAATATATTCAGTTTGATCGTTTTTCTCCATCTCCATACGTTGGCGTCTGCGCTCTTCTTCTGACATGTTGCGAAATGCTTTCGCTTTAATCATCGGCATCCGCTCCTTCTCTTAAGTATAACCCAATAAGTCGCTCACAAGCCAGCCCCGGTAGTTGTCAAAAAAAGAACTGACCGCCGAGAAAGGTGACCGGTTTTAAGAGCTATTTGTTTTTATGATCGTCGGAATTATTATCACGGTGCTTTCGATATTGACGGACGGCTTCTCTTGTTTCTTTGATCGTCTGGTCTATATCTGTGTCCGGTGTGTAGACATAAACCCCATCACAGGCGCGTTGATTAGCCAAAATTATCCAAGCAAATGACTTAAAAAAATGAAGGCATCACTATTACCATAAAGGTAAACCCACCAAAGGAGCGATGCCTTCATGGGACAATCTAACACACTTTTAAAGGTTTTTAAATCCTTCGTGTCGATGGAAGAAATCGAGAACATTCTTCGTTCACATGATTACCAAGAAGTCGGGCGAAAATGGCTGGGAACCGATCAAATTTTCTTTTGGCTATTGGCGTCAAGTGAACAATGGCAAAATTACCGTGAAAGCGAGAACAAACTCAAAATTGATCCGAGCCTCAAAGCCGTTGATCACACGACGTTATCGACAAAAGCTAGCATCCTTCCTTATGAAGCCGTCAAAGAGATACTGGAGCTTTTAGGTTCCCGTTTCAATCGGGAAACTCGTCGTTCCATGGACTTGCCGGTTTCGTTGGCAGCGCTGGATTCAACGACGATGACCGTAGGCGAAAACCGGCTCCCATGGGCGCCTTATCACGGGAAACGTAACGGCGTTAAAATGCATACATTTTTCCGTGTGGATACGCTGCTTCCGATCCAAGTGGAGGCTTCCAAAGGATTGACGCATGATGCGGCTGTTGCTCATTCATTTTCGCACCAATTGATCACATCTGTTCGAGACCGCGCCTATGCCACCATCCGTGATTTCGATAACCTTGAAGACGAGGACAAAGGCTTTGTGATCCGCTTGAAAACGTCCATCTATACCGAAGAGCGGGAGCCTATCCCACGTGTAACGTCTGAACATTCCAGAGTTTTCGATGATTATTCAGCGAAAATAGGGAAAGGGAAGAAGCAGTCCAATCACCGGTTTCGTATCGTTTGTTTTTATGATGATGAAGGGAATACCCTTCGGGTGGCCACAAACCTCAGCACCCTTTTTGCCGAAGATATCGCCGATCTCTATAAGGCACGCTGGCAGATCGAGCTTTTTCACCGCTTTCTCAAACAACACTTGAATCTGAATCACTTCTTTGGAACGACGCCGAATGCGGTCTATGGGCAATTATTTTGCGCCATCATGGTTTATATGGTCCTGCGATTTTTATACAACCAGCTGGCACCTGTATGGCGGATGACCCGGCGTACGTTCATTCAATTTGCACGGGAATTGATCCTTGGTACATCACCATTGGAAGTCAAAGACACCTTAGCTCAATTTCTAGATGACAGGAAGAACATAACACCTACGTAAGTAATTGTATGGAATTTAATGGTAAATCAACGCGCCTGACCCCATCATAATATTCATCAATATAATCTTCCCATTCACCTGTCGTCCTATTCACGCTTATCCTTAGAGACTCTCTTCTTTTGCTTCTCAGACATGGATATCAGTCTCCTTTCATAGATTTACGTGGAGAGGTTCACTGCCCATGAATGTGAAGGAAGCATTCACCTATACAATTTTTCAATATCCACCTCAAAGCCTGCCAACATCTCGGACTGAACCATGCCTTTGTCTTTCGCAATAGCTTGCTGCTGGTATTGCATCGAATCATCAAGGACATAAACTTGAATTGTATTTAAAAGAGGATTAATAATCCAATATTCTTTGACGCCGTACTGCATATACAGATTCAGCTTAAAAACTAAATCATGTGACTGATTAGAAGGGCTGAGGATTTCGAAGACAACAGTCGGAGCACCAACGTACTTAGCTTCATGGAGACCGGTTTTATCACAGATCACAGATAAATCGGGTATGACGATTTTTTTGAGTTTTTCAAGGTCTTTATCCTCTTCGTTTTTAAGTTCGATGTCAAAAGGTGCAGGGAAAACTTCACAATTCGAGCCGTCTAAATGCTGAAAAAGCTGTGCGTGCAGCCTTGAAGAGATTCTTTGGTGTTTGGTTGATGGCGAGGGGGACATGTAAATAACGCCGTCAATGTATTCGAGCAGTTGATCTGTGTTTTCTCGGCGTTGATAAAATTCTTCCAGGGTTACAGTCTCTTTTTCGGGAATGCTCATGTTTTAACACCTTCCCTGTTTAATTAATGCTTTGTTTGTATTATAACATTGTTTTAACAACAATTTTTGTAAATCGGTCGGCGAAATCCATGTTTCTTACTCCTGCTTCGGGTGTATAGCATTGTAGCACTTATGCTACAAAAAACAATGAGTGGTCATGGTTGCCAAAAAAGAACCGATCGCCGATAAAGGCGACCGGTTTTAAGGGTTATTCGTTTTTATGATAGTCGGATTCATATAATGGCGGTGTTTGCGGAAATGACGAACGGCTTCTCTTGCCTCGTGAACCTCTCCACCTAAATCAAAGATTTTGATGGAGCATCCCCTGTCTTAAATACAGCTCAATATCTCGCATTGTCATTCCCTTCGGGAAGTTTTGCGCCAGATTTAGGCTAATGAATGAAGACAAGTTCCAGAATGTTCTTATTCGCAGCATAGAAACTTTTGTCTACAATGCGAACCTTATTATTTCTAACAAGGGTTTTAACACCGAATATTTTACATGTCGAACGCTTTTTCGACACAACCCATATATCCAATTATCAATGAACGAATATAAAGGCCGTACCTCTTCATTGGGCGGTGCTTTATATGATAGATACATTATATCAAACATTTGTTCCTAATCCTAGTCCTTTTAGAAATCTTTTTTATTACGAATAAGAAATAAAAAGAGCGCCTAACCCCCGCTAAATCGTAGATTTTGAAGGGGAATGCGGCGCTAGAAGTATTCAAACCCTTTTGGGGGTATTCTTGTTAGTTTGGAAGCACGTGACGGTTTCGATCCAGAGCCCATTGCCAACATTCAAGTGCAACGACAAACGAGTACCGGTGGCATCTACGAGACCGTTGCTACGCTGGATGGTCAGCAAACAGACCTTCATGAAACATTCGAGGGGGTTACGAGTTCCAATAATCTTGTACGAGTTGTCTATAATGCGAATAGAGACCAAGAGGTAGAACCATTCTACTCGTCTTCGTTTACGCATACGTGGCCTTCCAGTGATTAAATAATAAGGCAACCTATTTTTGGGTTGCCTATTACATATACGAAAATGCTTATCATAATAGGTTGTTGCTGGCGTAATAGTTTTGTAAAATAGGGGCTGTAAACGAATTAAAAAGGGTAGATAAAATGCTTAAACATATGTTTTATTTAGGGGTCGTTCCGTTTTTGGCTCTGACCGGTTGTTCAAATGCAGAAGAAGAAGTGGCAGAAGCAAAGAAAGCAGATGATTATTCGCATATATGGGAAGATGATGAACGCCACCTTGAAAGTTTAGACACGCAGCTGAGCGACGAGGATTATGAAACCATAGAGGAATTGTTCCATAATTTTGAACTCCCCGAAGAAGGGCAGTTAACGACGGAAGAAGCGCATGACCACTTCCCGGATGTAGAGAATCAACCGGATGATTATTTCTTTTCCGATGGGGATATCATTTATGAAAATTACTATGTGTTTGACGCGGATACGCAAAAACTAAATTCTTTGATTTCGAACCCGGATCCAGACTCTCTTAGTGGTACAATGCCTTATGATACGCAATCATTGGGCGTATTTATGACATCTGTCGAACAGACGAATCAGCAAGTGCGTACCCCTACTGGCGAAACGATTGAGGGTACGTTGCCTGATTTGACAGACGAAGACCATGAAGCACTAAGTGATGACGATTACCAGGTATTATCCAAAGAGGATATGCAAACCGAAGACGTCAAAGGATGGCTGGCTATGCAACTGTTCATTGATCTTGTAGACGGAAATCTCGAACAGATGCAACCGCATATTAAAGACTATGAAGAATTGTACACATGGGCAGAGGAAACAAGGCAACATGCTCAAGTGGCGGACAGGCACGGATACAATAATTATGAAGCCGCCTATGACCATATTCAAAAAGCTACCGAAAACCTGGAAAAGATGAACGAGGTTATTCCAGATTAGGTGATATTGGGTGTGTGAGAGGATTCGAATAATAAACGCAACGTTTTCAAGCAATCACCTATGTGATTGCTTTTTTTGATTATTCATTGTCAGCCGTCTTGCGACGGAAAAACCATGGTCCGGCTATCCATGTCGTAATCACTAAGGGGGTCAAGTAAAAGATAAGGTAAATCGGCAAATACGTATACGATGTTGTTTGGAATTCAGATGAAGTATGATCAACGTGATAAATATGTGGCTGTGACTTAATGATAATAAAAGAAACGATGCATATAGCGGCAGTCACAATTAAAGGGATAAAGACAAACCATTTGGTTTTGAATAAAGAAAAGATATAGCATAGAGCAAAACCTAATATGAAATAGATTGCTATCATAAATAAAACAAAGAACATGAATACCACCAACTGTATTGTTTCGCGTAATGAACAATATAACGAAGTGGGAATGGTTTTACATAACCATTCCCGATCGTGATCTATTATACTTCTTGGTTAATAAAATATAACATTTTATCAGCATATGCGTTCCCAATAGCCCCTCCTTCGAAGGGTTCAACATCATCTTCGGGTTCTGTTTCAGAGCCTTCCCCATATTGTAACAAAATATTTCTTAATGTTATATCATCTGGCCTAGATCCTGCCATAACACGAGCCGGGGCCCGTGTTTCTATGTCTTGTGCGTTTCTTCGATTATGTTCGAAATAACCTATGTTTTTATCATTCTGGATCATCTTTGAAAAGCTCGTAAAGCATATTACGGACTTTTATCTGCGTCGTCGCATCTTGCATTAAAAGAAACGTATGGATGTCCTTGATGGCTTCATTTTTGTTAGCGCCAAGCCTGATAAGATCAAAAAGGTCGAGGTCAAAAACGTTTGCAATTTTTTCTAGTGTGCGAATCGTAACATTCCGTTGGCCGCGCTCAATGGCTCCGACATAACTCGGCGCTGTTCCTATATACTCAGCAAGTTGTTCCAGGGTCATACTATTCGCTTTCCGACACCCCCGAATGGCAGCACCGATCCTTTCTGCCGTTGTCATGTTCATAAAAAAACGCTCGCTTTCCTTCTTCTTGTACCAAGTGTAGTGAATCAACCCGAATAAATAGAGATCATTATAAAATCTTTTTTGTGATAAAATAATTCATATAACATTAGGTTGGTGAAGGTCCAGATAAGGGTAGTGTATGAGGAAGAAGAAAGAAACATACATGCTAAAACAAAAGGGTCGGTGATAGGCGTGAAAGATCTACCGGATGCCATTTTAGTCGATGCTTACTTCCGGGCGATGGAGATGCGGTTGCAAGACGATTTTATTCAAATTCTGAGAAACGAGATCGACAAAAGGAATTTAACAAGATTGTCAACCGAGAAAATCATGTTATAGGGGCATATATATAATCATATAAGGATTATTTTATATCTATTTATGATATAATGAAAACTGAAATATAAAAGACATATACACGTATCGAGAATTTATTTTTATTTGGTGCTCCTTTGTTTGATTTAAAAAGAGCTGGCAAAAGTGCCAGCTCTTACTTTTTCTGCTTGATGTCTAAAAAATAACGCATGAGTCTAGAGCCTATGCAAAACATCGGCGTTAAAAACACAAAGACGTTTAATATGGCTTGTTGGATGGTCGATTCATTTACAGCGATGATGAAAATACCCATAAAAACGGATAATAGGATTGGACCTTTAACATTTCCCAGTTTGACCATGAAATAATTTGCAGGCGCTAAAATAAATATGATAAACAATACAGTCATAAAATAAAAAAATAAAACATAAAGCCCAAAATCTTGATTCATCTGGTATGTATCTATATCTATACGATAATGAAAATATCCCGCAATAAAAGAAAAGAGTAAACTGGTCATCATTGATGTGAAAGTCATGTCAAAATATAACATTCTTTTATTCAAGGTACCCCTCCCCTTCGTAAATAAGAAAAGAGGGCTTTGTGAACCTTTCCACCCAAATCAAAGATTTCGATGGAGCTTCCCTTTTCATAGACGATGGCTTTGTTTTATAGTTTCGAAAGGTGATAACTTCGTTTATGGAGAAAATCACGCCGTTGGTTCGCAATTTTTATGTGCAGTTGCTGCACGTTTTGACGTTGTTTCTTCCAGTTATTTGAACCTTGCGTCATGCGGGAAAATTTCTTTTGCGCTCGTTTCAATGTCTTTTCTGCCTTCAAAAGGAATCTCGGATTTTCGGTGATGGTAATGATTTGAAAAAGCGCTGGAACTCAATTCGTAACCAAAAAAGCTAGTAAATGATTCATATGAAAAATGAAGCAGGTCATTCTTTCATAAAAAGCATCTCTTTGGTAGAATAGTACCTGGTGATATCATGAGAATTTTGTCATTGTATGCCAAAATCTATCAAGTTCGTAAAATGGAGCGAGAAGATGATACATAGACTTCCAAGATTGAATAAAAATGGGAAGATTGCCGCATCTGTGTTATTGATTGTCGGCATCCTTATCGTTTCTGGACTATTTGGCGGCAGAGGAGATGCAGATGAAAAAAACGATTTCCCATCGTTGGAAGCCCCTTCTGCAGAAACCCTTTCTGTGTCTTTTGATACGATGCCTTCGTTTGAAGATTCTAACTTACATACATCCATTCAACAAGAAGAAAATGACACAGACGTTGAAGAAGATCAATCTTATCAACAAGATGGCGTGATTTATTTGACTTTCGATGACGGCCCTTCGGAGGCGACGGACAAATTATTAGATATTTTAGATGACTATAATATGAAAGCGACGTTTTTCATGCTTGGCCCGGATATGAAAGAAAACCCGGAAGCAGTCAAGCGCACCCATAAGCAAGGGTTTGGACTTGCCTTGCACGGGATGACACACGACAAAGATGAAATCTACAGTCATGCTTCTGCGCCAACAGATGAAATGATTGAAACCCAAGAGATATTGGAAGACATAACGGGGGAACAATCCGATATCATTCGGCTTCCTTATGGCAGTTCTCCGTATTTAACCGAAGACATGCGCACTCAATTAGACCAAAATGATTTTCAAATTTGGGATTGGAACGTAGACAGCCAAGATTGGGAATTAAAGGACGAACGGTATGTTCAACACACCATTCAAGAAATAGAGCAAATGGAACAAGAAGGGGAAACCCCGGTTGTACTTCTACACGACAAACAAGAAACCGTTGACCATTTGCCGGAATTGCTATCTTATATTAAAGAACAAGGCTATCAAACAGAAGTGTTGGACAGTGACATGGCACCGCTAACATTTTCTTAAGTAGGTCATTGTCTATGAAACCTTTTTTTGGCCGTCATATGTGGGGGATTTTAGGGTGAATCGGTTATTTGTTGTTATGTTAGGTTGTGGCATTGTGTTTCTCGCCAGCTGTCAATCCGATGAAAAACAAGCGGTCGAGATACATGAAAAAATAGAAACATCTTCGTCTTATGAACAGGCTTTTGCGTCGAATCAGGAAGACCTGGAAGAATACCGGGAAAAAGAGCAATCGCTTTACAATGACTTGATCGAACTCGACATCCAGGATAAAGCCACTCTCCAACAAAGCATCGATGACGCCGAAACCTATATAGAAGAACAGCAAGCATTGCTCGATGAAGCTGAGGAAAACTTCCAGAAGGCTTATGAAGCAGCGGCTTCTATTCTAGAAAACATAGAGGAAATGAACGATCAAGAGTTGAAGGGACAAGCATTTGAATTATTGGAAATGATGGCAGAACGAAAAGAATTGGTAGACACCTTTTGTGATGATTACCAACATCGATTAAAAGTACTCGCTTCCTTTTATGAAGACCTGAACGATGATGAATGGAGCCATGATGAACTGGAAGCAGAAGAAGATAGAATTGATCAAATCAATAACCGAAATCAAGTCATGGAGGACGTTATCCAGAAGTTTAACAAACGTACCGAGCAGTATAAAGAGGTTGAAAGTCAATACTTTGAGATGGTTGCATTGGGATAAAAATCAATCCCTGCTTTTTTGTAGCAGTTTATCCACTCGGCGTTGAACGTATTTTCATCTGGAACCGATATATGATACACATCCATTAAACTGCATGCTTATTATATCTTTTATGCGGTCCGACCTAAAGTTTTCAACAAGCCACATGAGGACTTACACAAAAAACAAAAACACTCAAAGAGCCGGCGCTGGAACCAGCTCTTTTGAGATTAAATAAAAACTTCTCAATGCATGTTTTAGTTATATTCTAAATCCTATTATAGCATAAAGGCAAATTTAACCTTCATCCACTTCCTCCAATTCGACATCATGTTCTTCCATTAAAGTATCCCGTTCTTCTTCGAAATCCATGAGCAATTGCTCGGCTTCTTCAAAAACCCCTTGCGATTGATAGGCCATTTCTAATCCTTGATCAACTTGGCCGCCATTAATTAATTGAAAGGATTCATAGTCCATTTCCAAGGCTTCATGCAATGTATCATGAGCTTCTATAAGTGTCTGGTTTACCGCTTGAACTTCTTCTTGTTCTAACTCGATATTAGATAGAAACGCTTGGAGTTCTTCTGATACGGGTAACACTTCTTCCTCCATGTAAACTTCGGCTTCTTCGAAATTTTCCATGCCTGCCATTTGTTCATAGGCCACAAATACCTCTTCGGCTTCTTCCATAAGATTTACATAGGTCACAGCGATCTCTTCATTTTGGTATGTAATCAATTCATCTGCAACAGGACTGGTACATGCAGAAAGTAATACCATAGCGCCTAAAATCATGCTCAGAAATAGTTTTTTCATTGACACATCTTCCTTTCCGGTCGTTAAATTCAAGTGTCTCACTGTTTTTCTTTTTTTATCTTTCGATCAATGAATATAGCAGCACCACTAAGGTTAATAGCGTTGCAAAAGGTTTAGGGATCGGTGGGATGCCAAACAATGATTCCCAATAAAACGATGATCACTCTTAGCCATGCCATACGTTTCTCACCTCCTTTAAACATGACTGTTTATGAATGAAATACCCACAAGATCTAGCCTTTATTCGTTATATTATTATACAGATAATGACTCTTATCTAAAAGATTGAGATTGAATGCTAATAATATCACTTTTATGCGCCGTTTGGTTTGACTTTTGTGTCGAGGGATCGGTGGGAGACCCACGGAAAACCTTCCCGCCATTGCGATCGCTCTTAACCAAGTTTTTAAGATTGTGATACACAATCACCTCTCGTACGATTTTAAAGAGCCAATCATGTGATCATGTTTATGGTCTGATTATAGAAAAATTGATCTGATACGTTTTCAATAGTTATTGCAGTAACAATGAATCGTTCACTTTCAGGACCCTCTCCTTCAAATTCATTTTTTCTCCAAATATCATTTAATATTATAACGTAAGTGCCAATGGTAGCATCATGCACCCAAAGTCAATTGTTCATCATTCGCACCTTCGCTCTCGCCTTCCTTTTCGGTCGCATTAACTTTCGTTTCATGTAACCAAATTCAGTTCATCAAAATGTTGCGGAGGAAACAAATAAGGGAAGCTACAGCAAATATAATTAGTTGAATAAGGACCCATCCTTCGCCTACGGCCATGGGAATCAATATTAGCGTACAAATTAGCGTCATGATACCGCTTAAGGTTGTTTTCGGTTTTTTATATAGAAGAACAAGTGCAATGATACTTAACAGAGCCACAGCCACTTGTATGGACAAAGACATTAGTGTAAATATTATTCTAATAAACTCTATTGGCGGAAACATTTTGGTTATAAATCGCAAGAGCTCTGATTCATAGCTTGGCGGTATTGAAAATAGGATAATGACAGAATGATAAATGCATAATGCAAGCCCGAATAAAATGAAAGTAATCTCCGGCACTCTTTTCATAATAATCGTCCCTATTAATGAATCTATGATTCGAAATACTTTTAATGGCTACATGCAACGCATCCATCCTTGACTGCATGTGCTTGGTGCAAACGGCAAACTCCTATCCGAGACATAATTTATTATTTTTATTATACTAGTAACTCAGTTATCTTTGAAGTAATAATAATAAAAATTAGGCTCTTTGAACGTTTTCCAACACCTTTTCTTCCACATCCCAGAAATCGGATACATTCTCATCCAGCGAAAATACTGCGCTGTTGACGTATGAATTTCATGGAAAAGCTCCGGGTTTTCCGCTAGTGAAACGCCTGATATGGAAATTCATTCGAATTTAAATATCCATCTGTGACCCTAACTCATCTGCCAGGTTTCTTAAGCCATTCGTCCTTGCTGCCGCTGGTGTCAAATAGCACTTGGGCGTTCAGCTGAACACCATCTTCAATGCAGAGTGCGAACGATTTACGTACGGTTTTTGTGGTTTTGTCTTGATTTATAGATTTTCAGGACAAAATTCACGGATCACCTGTATTTTTGTCCTGCATTCTCTCATCGCAGGACAAAATGGTCGCTTATTCTTCATTTTTGTCTACAATCGCAAACATCCTCGTAATGCTCCGTTCTATGTGACGAAAAAACTTCTGAAACAGTGCACTAGTGGCGTGTTTCAAAAATTCCTCCTCCTGGTGGTGTTCTCAAAAAATACGGCAAATAATGTGGAGAGCGGTGATCGTATACAAACCGGATATCTATGAATCATGGTCTAAAAAGAGTGATTTGATATGAACGATATCGGGAAGGGCAGATCCCATTTTAATTTAAGGGACGAAATCCGGGTTATCGTCCCATTGGAAGCTAATGGAAGTCGTTTTCCTTCCTAAAGTGGGACAAAATCGAGTTTATTGTACCATTGGTCGTCACTTTTCTTCCTGAAATGGGACGAAAAGAGGGTTATTGTCCCATTGGGAACCGTTTTGCTTCTTATAGTGGGACAAAATCGGCTTATTGAACCATTGGCGCACTTTCCCTCTGCTTGAACACGAGAACAGGTTTGTCATTCCTCTCTGCGGAGTAGAAATGGTGTTGGCCGAAGAATATATGGTCAGCAATTATGCATTATAACCCATGAAGATGATGTGAAAAGTTCAAAGAAACAATTTCTGGGATAGTGCACTAGTGCAGCATGGCTGAAATAAAAGGTCACACCTGCAAAGGCCACTGAGGCACGGATTTGATTTAGGTTGTCCCCCCATTGCGCAGGCTTCTATCGATCTGAAATCTGAGTGACCGCCGAAGATCGATGGGCGGCTGCTTGCGGGCGATTGACGCGGGACTTGCCCGGTGCTAGGTGACCGAGTAATTCAACCACTCAACACTAGTGCAGAAGATTTGAATTAAATGATCACACCGCTGCCGACCTCGCGTGAGACTGTCTGTTGACGACCGAAAGACTTCTGACTTTCAGAGTTACGGCGTCAAAAGTCGTCTTTGATAACCGAACGGCTTTCGCTTACCGGCTTTAGGTCGTCAAAAGCTTTCGTTGGCGACCTAACAGCTTTTGAAAGCTCGAATTAGGGAACCAAAGCTAGTGTAGTGGATGAGTTGACCTTCGAACATCGGCGGTATCGCTAAGCGTCGATGGGCATCACATATTAACATTTACCATGAGAAAACTTTCGCTAACGTAATCATTACAAGCCATAAAATAATCCCAACCAAAACGAAGAAAATAAGAACTTGAAAAGCGTCCAATACGGTGGAAATTGTAAACCAACCGCTTAATAAAAGGATTGGATAAACGGTTATTAACATGATAATGAAATGAATGCCACTCCGCTTAGCAAAACTCCAGAGGTCTATGTTATATATAACAGTTGCGGCACCAACAAAAAAGGCGATAAAACTTGCAGTCAATGTACCTCTGGCATCTGAATAGTCCCTTTGAAAATAAAGTAATAAAGCAATACCCCCATAATAATGAATGGGATGCCACCTCTCAGAAGTGCTTTGATAATCAACATTTTTTGAAACCTTCTTTCAAAAACTTTTATTCAATTCCACCCGGGGGATAGCCAGTGTCCAGCTTTGTTTATCAAGCCTTTTTCTGGAAAGTGCTTCGACGTGTCCAAGCGTTAAAACTAGAGTGAGATACATAGACGAATATGCCCTATTTTTTTAAAGCATGCTTAAGACCAGGGGAGACGTGTGTCCAAAAATGATGATTTTTTCGGTGATGATCGCTTTATCCTGTCATCATTCTGAAAATGACCTCCGTATTTTAGTAACCAATGCAAAAATGCTAGGATTTGATATCAAATCAAGCCCTCGCTTGGAGCTGTGAATAATTCAGGAGGAAAAAGAGGTCCAAAACTTTTTTAACACAATCGGGAAACTGGATCACCTTGTATTAACAGCCGGTACAGCCACATACGGGAACTTTCTTGAAACGGATACGTCTGAAGCACGCGAGTTGTTTGAAGGGAAATTCTGGGGCCAATATCATGCCGCAAAACATGCAGGGCCATATCTCGCTAAAGATGGTTCCATTACCTTTTTCTCCGGCGTTGTTGCCTTCAAAGCGATGGAAGGGGCTTCCGCCCTGGGAGCGGTCAATGCCGCGGTTACCACCCTCGGGGAAACATTGGCACTGGAATTGGCACCCATTCGTGTTAATGTCGTATCCCCCGGCGTGATCGACACCCCTTCCCGCAGCCACATATGCCAGCGGAAGACCGTAAAGCCTACTATCAATCGATCGCAGAAGCACTGCCTGTTAACCGTGAAGGTCAACCGGAAGATGTGGCGGAAGGTGTCCTTTATTTGCTGCGTAACGGTTTTACCACAGGCGAAACGCTGTATATCGAAGGAGGGCACAGACGAATTTAATAAACGTTCTCTAAACGGATTTAAAATCGCAATTGTTTCATGAGCGACTGGTCTCACCGGTCGTTCATTTTTTACGCATTTGATGGACGCATTGGCCTTCGCCAATCGATGCATCGTATAAGCGCCCCTTTTTCTAGAAATCAAAGTACCCCTAGGGCACTGTTTCAGCAGTTTTTTCGTCGCATAGAACGGAGCATTACGAGGATGTTTGCGATTGTAGATAAAAATGAAGAATAAGCGACCATTTTGTCCTGCAATAAGAGAATGCTGGACAAAAATACAGGTCATCCGTGAATTTTGTCCTGAAAATCTATGAATCAAGACAACCATGAGCACGGTTTTTGACCTCAAAAACCGTGCGTAAATCGTTAATACTCTGCATTGAACACATAATGAAAGAACTGCTGAAAAACGCCACTAACTGCTCCATTAAGTACACGCCATTAGAAGACACCCAATAACTTTTGATTTTCCCATTTTCGATTTCCAAAATATCCATACCGTTAAAGCTCATTATTTCCCCTACTTCTGCCTTGGCATCTGGCATGCCTCCTGTATAAGCGCCTATGAATTCCCAGCGCGCCGATATATACGGGCTATCTACGATAGAGCCTATTTCAATTTCCATCTTACCATCATCAAAAAAGGCGCGAGCATCCTTAATAATTCCCTTTAAGGCTTCCGCTCCCTTTCGTTCATTTCAAACTGGTCTGGTTCGGCACAAATGTAAGTATCATTACTCATCAATCTCATCTTCCTCAAATCTCCACCGGACTTCGTTAGCCACTGTATCTGAAGCAAAGCCATAAACCAGCTCATAATAACTGGATTCCATTTCATCATAGATCAATTCACCCGTCAGCGATTCGCCAGGTTCGATCTCCTCCCCCTCAAAACCATAGTCCCAGTAGGCCATTTCATGTGTTTCTCCATCGTTCATCATGTCTGCCATAGCCAGGTCGACGGCATCAACCGCTTCATCCGAAATGTTCTCAATCGTTACTTCTGCAATGATAAACACTTCATTGACGGGGGGCTCTCCTTCAACCTCATCTTCCGTGCTCACAGAATCCAATGTGATTTCATACGTTCCTATCGTAGTATCATAGACGCCAGTCTCCCCTAATGTGAGGTGCTGATCCTCCTCAAAATCACCTGAAGCATCGTTACCGCTTTCATCCTCTTCACTTTCTTCTTCCTCTTCGGTTGCCTCAACGTCCTCAGCTTCACTTGTGTCATCATCCGTATCCGGAGTGTCTTCACTCGTCGTCTCTTCCTCGCCATCTCCACAAGCAACTAACAGTGCTACACTTAAAAACATTGCGGATGCTATTTTCGTCCATGTTTTCATTATGTATGCCTCCCCTCAACTGATCATTTTTTATATTTGCTTAATAATCGTAATCTTACCATATAAAAGCACCGTTTTGCTGACAATATTTCTCCAATATGATACACGCAACTCGATTGATAAAAAGCTATTTTATTTATGCCTCAGGTTTAGACTACTCCCCTGCAATTCCTAAACCCATACCTATGGCAACTCCAAGAGCCAATAACACAATGCCAGTCGTTTTGGAATGGAATCCGAAAAAGATTATGTCATTAGTATTTTACACTATTATTACGATTTGACAAATGTCCACCACCGTTTCTGCCGATTCTCTTATTCAGCTATTATTTAATTAACCCATTGTTTTTAAGCAAATCTAGAAGACTTTCAGGCACGAGCCGTAATTCTCCGATTTCAAACTTACGGACAGGAACACGCATCGTCTTAAACGACCCACCTGCTAAAGCAGGTGGATTTGGACATAAATTGTCCGCGACTGAAAGTCGCATTTCAGACTGAAGTCTGCTGAAAGACCTTAAGCTCAAGCATACTGATTTTGACTGGAACTCAATCATCAATCCTGAATATATCGTTCCTCTTCTCGCTGGTATGGTTTTCGATATAATTTCTAATGATTTCTTCCGTCACATTTCCTACTGTTGCACAAAAATATCCTCTCGCCCATAAGTGCTGACCCCAATATCTTTTCTTCAGGGCGGGGAATTCGTCTTGGATTAACCTTGATGATCTCCCTTTGAGATATTGCAATATCTTACTCGGTGCTATGCTCGGCGGACAGGACAATAATAAGTGAATATGGTCTTTCCCTACACTTCCTTGTACTATCGTGATCCCTCTCGCTTCACATCCTTGTCTGATTAGTTCCCTTACTCGGTGGGCAATGTCGCCACGTAACACATGATATCTATACTTTGTAACCCATATAATGTGGTATTTGATGTCATAGACCGCGTGGCTACTTCTTTTGTATTCATCCATACTCTCACCTCGGTTTAAGTATGGACATTCAAAGGCAAGGCTAAAAGCTTATACCGTCTAAAGACGGTGGAGTTAGACCACGCTTCTATAACTTAAATGCTTCCCCGTTATCTTCCCTGCCTTCAAACTCATCTTTATCATTGAAAAAAGGGTCAGTGAAAGATGCATCGTACACTTGTACAATCTCATGACCCAATTCCCCGTTTAGAGTAAAAATATTCTCAACAGTCCCTATATATATAAGGTTATAAATATCCGCATCAATTTCTTCTCGTACTTCTCTTATCAATGCATCGGCACTTCTTTCTCCGTATTCAATGCCACCCCCAATGGGACGATAATAATGATCCCCTTTGACTGGGTCAAAGCCCTCGGCGACAAGGATGGACTCATCTTTTTGAAATACACAAATCACAAGCGGACGTATGATATCTTTTTTCATAATAAACCTCCGTATGGTTAGGCTTGCATGGAACTAGTGCAAGGTGGCTTAATTACCCGATTACGAGGAAGACGTTCGGTCGTTAACAACAGCTTCTGGCTCCCTAACCTGAACAATTGATCGCATCATGACGACCGAAAAAGTGGGCGAGTCTCATGTTCGGTCGTCATAACCACTTTATGACGACCGTAGTGGTCTGAATGAAAAGAGTTCGGGCGTCATGGCTGCCTCATGGTGCCCGAACGAGCGATTCCGTTTTCGTTTTCAGTCGCCATGACCATTTCAAGACCGGGATTTCTATTTCGCAGGCATCAGATGTCTCGTTCGGAAGCCCCCTGTCTTATCTGAGTATGTACAACGTATTCCCTACAGACAAAAGCCGCATTTTCTCCGTTGAAAATACGGCTTTTTTTCATATAAGGTTGTTCATTCACACGTGTTCCAACACTTTTTCTTCCACATCCCAAAAATCGGAAACATGCTCATCCAGGTGAAGGGCCTGCGCTGTTGACGTATGAATGTCGCGGAAAAGCTCCGGATTCTCTGCCAGTGACACGCCATAAGAAGGGATCATTTCTTTTATTTTCGGTTCCCATTCTTTCATTTTTTGCGGAAAGCATTTTTCCAAAACGTCAAGCATTACGTGAACGGCCGTGGAGGCACCCGGTGAAGCACCGAGCAGTGCAGCTATCGAGCCATCGTCAGCACTGACAACTTCCGTGCCAAATTGAAGCGTTCCTTTCCCGGAAGCTTCGGTATCTTTAATGACTTGTACACGTTGGCCCGCTGTTACCAGCTCCCAATCTTCGTTTTTGGCATTTGGAATAAATTCCCGCAATTCTTCCATACGCTGTTTCTTCGATAACATCAATTGTTTGATCAAATATCTTGTCAATGGAATGTTTTTTGCGCCTGCTGCCAGCATCGTTGTGAGATTGTCCGATTTTACGGATGTTATCAAATCGAACATTGAACCGGTTTTTAAAAACTTTGGCGAAAAGCCGGCAAACGGTCCGAACAGCAACGTTTTTTTGTTGTCGATATATCTTGTATCAAGATGCGGAACGGACATTGGCGGCGCTCCAACCTTCGCTTTGCCGTACACTTTTGCTTGATGCTGCTCGACAACGTCCGGATTGTTACACGCCATAAAAAGCCCGCTTACCGGAAATCCTCCAACATGTTTTCCTTCAGGAATACCGGATTTCTGCAGTAAATGCAGACTTTTGCCCCCTGCGCCGATAAAGACGAATGATGCCGTATGGTATTCGATGTTATCGTTGGCAATATCGTGTACTTTTACTTCCCATGAGCCGTCGCTCGTCTGTTTAAGGTCTTCAACACTATGCCGGTAATTGATATCGGCATTATTGTTCTGCAAGTGGCCAAGCAACAAGCGCGTTAAAGCTCCAAAATTGACATCCGTTCCCGAATCGATTTTGGTTGCCGCGACCGGTTCATTCGATGTACGGCCTTCCATAATCAGCGGCATCCAATCCTTAAGTTTTTCGGGATCATTGGAAAACGCCATGTCTTGAAACAGGGGATTGTTGGACAGCGCTTCATAGCGCTTTTTCAAAAACTTTACATTTTCCTCCCCGTGTACATAACTCATATGAGGCATCGGCATGATGAAGTCCTGCGGCCTGCGAATCAAATTGCTATTTACAAGATAAGACCAAAACTGTCTTGAAAGCTGGAACTGTTCGTTGATTTTTATCGCTTTGCCGGCATCGATCGATCCATCCGGGTTTTCAGATGTATAGTTGAGTTCACATAAGGCAGCATGGCCGGTACCTGCATTATTCCATTCATTCGAACTTTCTTCTCCCGAATTTCCGAGTTTCTCAAACACTTTGATTTTCCATTCAGGTGCCAACTCTTTCAATAATGATCCCAAAGTCGCGCTCATCACTCCGGCACCGATTAAAATAACATCTGTTTTCATTTGTCCGTTGCTAATTTTAACCATCCCTTACACCCTAAGATTTGAAAAAAGAATGTAGACGTTGCTGCTCATGCCGATGCACACCTTTTCTAAATCTACTATAGCTTAATCTCTCGATTTTTTATAGTAATAAGGTATGGGCTAAACACTCAACATTGATTCCTCAAGCATGGTACCATTTTTTGCAAAGTTCGTGTGCCAGGAGAACGCCTTCTCAAGGATGTGGGGCGTGTGTCCTCCCTGTTCACACGCTTCTTTGTAATAAGCATAGAGTTGTTCCCGATACATCGAATGGGCACAGTTATCAATGATGAGAGGCACGCGTTCTTTCGGTGCTAATCCGCGCAAGTCGGCATAGCCTTGTTCTGTCACAATAACATCCACATCGTGTTCGGTATGATCGACGTGGGAAACAAAAGGCACGACGCTTGAGACATCTCCCCCTTTTGCTATTGATTTGGTAACAAAAATCGAGAGTCGCGAATTTCGCGTGAAATCTCCTGAACCACCGATTCCATTCATCATTTTGGTGCCTAGAATATGAGTCGAATTCACGTTGCCATACAGATCGACTTCGATCGGCGTATTAATGGAAATCAAGCCCAGACGCCGAATGATCTCCGGATGATTTGAAATTTCTTGTGGCCGTAAAATCAAACGGTCGCGGTACTTGTTAATATCGGCATAGACTTTGTCAATTTTCGTTTCGGACAGTGTGATGGAACACCCCGAAGCAAAGCGGACTTTGCCAGCGTCCATAAGATCGAAAACAGCGTCTTGCAAAACCTCGGAGTACACTTCCAAATCCGTAAACTCCGAATCCAAAAGGCCATGCAGAACGGCATTGGCCACCGATCCAATGCCGGACTGCAGTGGCGCCAGGTTATCCGGCAAACGACCCAATTCTTTTTCTTTACGTAAAAAATCGATCAGATGGTTAGCCATAACAGCCGTTTCCTCATCGGGCGGCACAATCGTCGATGGGGAGTCGGCTTGATTGGTAATAACGACCCCTTTAATTTTTTCAATATCGACGGGAATGCCTTTCGATCCGAGACGGTCATCAACATTCATCAATTGAATGGGGTCACGGCTTCCTTGCTCGCCTGCTTCATAAATATCATGCAACCCTTCCAATTCTGCGGGATGGGCAAGGTTCAACTCAATAATGACCGCCTCCGCTTTTTCTACGAAAATGGATGAGTTGCCAACCGATGTCGACGGAATAATTTCGCCGTTTTCCGTAATTGATATCGCTTCCACAATGGCGACATCAACAGGATTCAGAACGTCTTGGCGAAGAGCTTCAGCGGTGTGTGATAAATGCTGGTCCACAAAAAACATATCTCCCTGATTAATCTCCCTGCGCATCGTCCTATCTGCCTGAAAAGGAAGACGTTTATGAACGATACCGGCATCAGCCATGATCCGATCGATATCGGAGCCAAGAGAAGCGCCAGTATACACATTCACTTTCAAGTTTTCATGTTTTGCTTTATCAACAAGTGCAGATGGAACGGCCTTAGCGTCCCCCGCTCTTGTGAAGCCGCTAAGCCCCAGTGTCATACCGTCTTTTATCCAGGAAGCCGCTGTTTCTTCCGAAACAATACGGTCATGCAAACGTGAGTCGCGTAAGAGCTGTTTTATCTTTTGTTCCATAGAAAAAAACCCTCACTTCTTCAATTTTCTCTTCATTATATCAACCGATTGCTAACGCCTCATGCGTTTCTGTATGAAAAGGCTTAAATGGAAGATGAACCAGCAATAGGATGACATGAAGCAGAAGAATCAGAAGGAAAGGATTTTGCGAAAATGGCTGGCATACGTTTGGCTGACGGGAATTTTCGTTTGATCTCTCATCACCAACAAGAAAGTTGAATGCGTGTCCGGCTGTATTTCGGCAATATAGTTGACATTAATGATATAGGAACGGTGACAGCGAATAAAGGAATCATCGGGTAAATGAGGTTCCAGCTCACTCAAGCTAAATTTGTGCGTACCCGTTCCTCGTTCGGATTGAATCCAAGTTTTTCGATTCTGTGCTTCGAGAAACATGACGTCTTGATAAGGAATCGGAATCCATCGGTCATTCATTTGAACGGTCAATAGGGACGAAAGGAGGCGCAACTGCTTGGATGGAAAAATAGCCGTTACACACCCTGCAGGACGGCCGGCATCAAAAATGGGGACAGACGTCCCGAAGTAAGAAGTGCCAAACACTTTACTATTAATATGGTCAGATGTCTTTCGTTGAATGGATAACGCCTTATAAGTCACGGTACTTTCACTGATTTTGTCACCGGGTTTGATTTTTAAATCAATGTATTTACTCGGCTTATAATAAATAAAGTGTTGAGCATCAGACACGGCGATGGAGGTCTCTTTCGGAAAAAGTTCTTTGAAGGTTTCCATCATCGAAGCAACCGAAAAATCGTCCATGTAGCTACACTCCCTGTGCGAATTCTATCCATCTATTATTATATCATCCAAATCGAGAACAACAATCCCCACACACTCTCTCAAAAGCAAACATGACTCCTCGCTATCCCATTGGAGATGAAACGGATATCAAACATATCGTTTTTTATCGCATTTGCGGATGAATTTTGCGTTCAGCAAACATTATGAGTCTAAAAAACACGAGCCTGAGGACTCGTTTGGCTTCTGGGATCCCTTCCGAGTCCGCAGATGCCTGCCCTGAGGACTCATTTGGCTTCTGCGCTCCCCGCCGAGTCCGCAGACGCCATTCCTGAGGACTCGTTTGGCCCCTTCGTTCCCCGCCGAGTCCGCAGATGCCATTCCTGAGGACTCATTTGGCCCCTTTGCTCCCTTCCGAGTCCGCAGACGCCATTCCTGAGGACTCATTTGGCCCCTTCGTTCCCCTCCGAGTCCGCAGATGCTCAGCCTGAGGACTCATTTGGCCCCTTTGCTCCCTTCCGAGTCCGCAGACGCCATTCCTGAGGACTCATTTGGCCCCTTCGTTCCCCGCCGAGTCCGCAGATGCCATTCCTGAGGACTCATTTGGCCCCTTTGCTCCCTTCCGAGTCCGCAGACGCCATTCCTGAGGACTCATTTGGCCCCTTCGTTCCCCTCCGAGTCCGCAGATGCTCAGCCTGAGGACTCATTTGGCCCCTTTGCTCCCCGCCGAGTCCGCAGAATCACACAAGGCCCATCTAATATTAAGCATTGGTTTTCTCTTCTCATGCCAGAAGGTATTTTTATCATTAGAAGCTTTGTTTTTTCCTGGAAAAGCCAGTAGTTCACGTCCCCCTACTTCCACTCCTGAAACATCCTTTTTACTTTTTGCACCATTCGTTGCCATTGTTCTCGGGTAGTTGTTGCGCCTTCCCTTTTTTTCAATTCTTGATAGGTGGCAAAAGCAATCAAGGCAGCGCCGACAGCCATGATGTACATCCACCAAGGGACACTCGCCCAAAATGCACGAGTGGCGTACAGTGTGTTAACGAGCAATACGACAATTCCGGTGAGAAAATAGACGGCATATTTCAGATAGAACCCAACCAGAACAGCGAGCACCGCAAGTACACTCATCGTTAAACTTGTGTATAACGTTTGTTCCGCGAGAGTAGAGACGCTCATTGTTACAAAACCTATGATGACGACAGCCATTTCCACGTAAGGTTTCCAATTAGCCTCGTAAGCGACGTGTCGCAGAAGTACACTTACAAGGACCATGAACGACACAACGTAGGCATAAATATGAAATTCTGTAGCCAAAGGCAATAAGCGAAGCAATAACGCCAGCGGGTAATAATAGCTGATCAAGAGCGCGATTGCCTTAAAGGAACGCTCCGACGCCCCTTTCTCTTTTATAAACAGAAGGGCAAAATAAGCGAACAGTACAGTGGCAAAAATCAACTCCACGCCAGTTGCTACCGCTTGATCGGAAACCAACAAAAATCCTGCTATGAAAATAAAACCAATACTCACGAGTTGATAAAGATTCACACGCTCGCGCTCGAATAATGACCAGCCAATGTAATAGACACCGACCGATAAAGTGGCTAACGCGACAAAGAAAAGCATACTTACCGTTGCGATAAGTTCCAGACTACTGGCTACGATCACGATACCGGTTAACGAAAGCGGAATCGCATTGCACGCGCCTTGTGTCCATTTTTCCAGCACATAAACTGTACCCGCGGCAATCGCGAAAGCAATGGCCATTCTTCCCCAACCATAAGCGCCGGATTCTGCCACCGGCAGAATCAACAGGTAGAGATTGAACACGATCATTCCGCCAAAATATCCAAACGATTGGTATTGAAATGACTGCTTAAATGCCGTTGCCGCGATAATTGCTCCAGTCAATAGCAAGCTATCCGAAACGGTTAGCCCCGTCAGGTCATTGAACCAATTCATGTTATAAAGCAAAAGAAAAACGGCCAAGACGGTGCGTACCCATAAGTCTTTTTCTTTTACGAACAAAAGAAAAAGATACCCGAATAACACGAGCGAGAAACTAATCTCTGCAGCCGTCAGAGTCGCGGGATCGAACCGCGCCACAATCCCGGCGATGACCACAAACACAATACTCATGAGTTGATAATGATTAATGCGTTTTTGCTCCAGCATTGACCAGCCAATGGAATAAACTCCGAGCGCTAAAGTGGCCAGCGCGACAAGGAAAAGCAACACGGCCGTTGTGAAAAATTCCAGGCTGCTGGCTATCATCACGATGCCGATCAACGCAAGGGGGGCAGCGCTGTAGACACCCTGTTTATCTTTTTCCAGCACATACACCGTAAGTGCAACAATGGCGAGCGCGATGACGAGTCGGCCCCCTCCGTAATCTCCAGCTTCTGTCAATGGCAAGATCAACAGGTAAAGATTGAATGCTATCATCGCGCCAAGATACCCAAATGCTTTGAATGAAAATGGCTTTTTAATAGCTGAAGCCGCAATGATCCCACCTGTCAGCAACAAGCTGTCCGCAGCGGTTACCACCGGCAAATCGCTAAACCAATGGAAGTTATAATACAAAAGATAAGCGGCTAAAAAATAACGTTCCAACTCGCCCTTCCCTTTTACAAATAAGAGGAAAAGGTATGCGAACAGCACCGCGGAGAAAATGATTGTCGTTTCCATCGAAACCGCGGTATACATTTGAAACATAAGCCCCGCGATTAACGCGAAAATGATACTTACACTTTGATAAACATTGATTCTTTCGCGTTCATATAGCGACCAGCCGAAATAGTAAACCCCAACAGCCAAAGCAAGAACCGCGACAAGGAAAAGCAAGAATATGCTTGTGACGAGTTCCAGGCTACTGAATAAAATCACAAGGCCGGTCAATGACAGCGGAATAGCGCTATAACTCCCCCGTTTCCATTTTTCCAACACATACACCGTTCCCGCAGCAATTGCAAACGAAATAGCGATGTGACCCCAGTCATAAGCAGCGGCTTCTGTCAATGGCAGCGCGATCAAGTAAAGATTGAGAACGATCATTCCGGCAAGGTGTCCGTATCCATTAAAGGAAAGCGGGCGCCAAAATGCAGCAGCTGTGATTAGGCCGCCTGTCAGCAACAATCCATCGACGGTTGTAACACCAGGCAATGCATGGAACCAATTCAGGTTATGGAGCAAAAGAAAGACAATAAGTGTCAGACTTTGTCCTACGCGCCACCCCGTTCTTTTTTCCATAAGCACTTCAGCAAGCAAAATAATGAGAGGAACGAGCAACCCATGAATGGATAATCCGCTTATCATCACGTAAAGCAACGGGAAGAGGGCGATCATTCCCAGTCCGGCGATGTAAAAACACTGCCCTCCATATCCATACAAACGGGATAGGCCTCTGCCGGACCACGTAAAGACGCCACCCGCAAGCAACAGAAGTCCCCAGAAAACAATCGGCGAATCGCTGACGGGGTAGTCCAACAAGCTTAAGTAAGCAAGCACACTAAAGGAAGTTACGCCCCACCATAATTCCTTATTCCGGAAGAAAAAGCGGACCGCGATCCACAAATAACCAGCGCCTGCAATGGCATGGACCGTAGGCCAAAAGTAAGCGAATAATGGAAACTCCCCGAGCAGGTATAACAAAGAAATCGTATATAACGCACCTGCCATAATAAACGGAATTCGAGCGATTTCTTGTCCGTATTGACGCGTGAAAACGTAGGTCATCGCCGTTAACACTGCAGCTGCAAGCAAGAAATGATGGGCCGCTTGCATCAGCGATGTATAAATCGCCGTATCTTCCAACAATGCCGGGAACGCTGCACACAACGCCAAAAATAACGCCGATGCGCCTACGATGCCGCTAGCGTTTCGATATTTCTTTTCTTCATAGGAACACGAAAGTGCGGTGATTACATAGATAAGCGCGAACACACTTGCTTGCAAGGCCCATTCCCCTATCAGCATCAAGACAACAAGCCCGAACATGATCACGGTCGCCAGTTTTAACGGCCGTTTGATCAAGTTTACATCGATTTGTTTTCGTAACGTCACCACGTACACAACCGTCAGCAAACTAACAAAAAGTGCTGTGATTGCAGGCAACCCAACGAGCCAAAAATCAATGATAATAAAGGCGGAATACAGGCTGATCAAATAAGAGAAAAAGAGCGTTACCTGTTCTTTTTCCTGCCAACCGTGGAAAACGAACAATGCGCTCAGCCATGCGAACGTGACCGGGTAAAGCGCCACGTCGCCGAAATTTCCGAACATCATTGCCTGACCATAGAGATGCGTGCCAGCTAGTGTGATGTAAAAAAGAACGCGTAATGGCATATAGAGCAAAGGTTGTGCATCATTGCTTCGCTCCCATTGATAAACACTGAGTAATACGGTCGGCACAATAAGGACCAACAGAGCGGCAATCGTGGAAATTGTCGTGAATTCTACAACAATCGCTCCGGTCACACCAATGGTAAACAGCAAAACGCCGGGGATCGCGCTCCCTTGAAATTGACGTTTTTTTCGTGCCAGCAAATAAAATAATGCACCAAGAACGGCAAGATTCACAAAAGTGAACATCGTCTCGGAAAACAGAATGAATTGAATAAACGTGACGAGCAACAATTGTCCGAATACAAACCCCGGCAACAACGAACGGTAGTCGGCTACCCATGTACTTCGCTGAAATCTATTCCACCCAAGCAGCTGAACGAAAATCAAACCCGCGAGGATGAAAACGTACATTTCAACGGAAGCAGCGGCAAAAGCAGCGGCGAACAATGCGCTGATGCTTACGGCAGCAACCGTGGACAATTGAAAAGCGCGATGTTTATTAAAATGATGCAAGACGGCATAAAGACCGACACATAGGAGAGCAGCGACCGCAGCAAACAAGGTGCTTCCTTCACCTTCTGCCGAAAGATATGTTCCGAATACACCATAAAAACTGATGGAGAAAAAGACGATCGGGACGAAAAAAGCAAATAACAATAAAAACGCAAGCATCGTCTGCTTTATTTGCAGTTTGTGCGCCAGGAAGCTCATCCCTCCGAACAAAACGGCGATTCCGCTGATGAGGAATACCTTCGTTACATCCGCAAGCATTAACCAATTCGTAAGCGCCAGCAGAACGCCTCCCAGCAAAAGAAGGGTTACCCCTGAAGATAATATGTACGTTAAGCGACGTTCCCGTTGTTCTTCCGGCGACCGTTCTTTCTTGGCGGCCGCTTGCGGCTGGGGCTTAGCAACGGCAGGGGGTTCCTGCTTAGGTTCCTTTGGTTTCGGCGGCGGCTCTGCGACCGGTTGGGGGTGCGTCTCCACCTTTGGCTTCGATTCCTCGACGGGCGGTTGTTCTTCCACCTTTTCTCCCGACGGCTCAATGGCCGGTTTTTCTTGATCCTCTTTGAGCTTCGGTTGCTCTGCCTCGGACGGTTCTTGTTTTTCTTCCATTGGCTTCGATTGCTCAGCCGGTTGTTCGTCTTTTTTCGCCTTCGGTTTCGATGGTTCGACAGCCGGTTGCTGTTCAATGGCCGGTTCTTCTTTTGGCTCCGTGCGTGCACATTCCGCTTCTGCTTCTCTTTTTAATCCTTTCAATTCCGCTTCAATAACATCCAGAATCGCTTTTTCCACAAACGCATTCAATCGCCCTTCATTTACTAACCGTCTGATCTCTTCCCTGGCAATTTTCATGCGTTCCAGTCTGTTGTTTGTTTCATTGTCCACAAAGGTCACCCCCCTCTACTAGAATGATCCCAGTATCATTAAAGAAAAAATAGCCATAAATACAACGGCAAGACCGATCGTTACGATCGCTGTAATACTGCCTATCATTAATACTCTTCCATAATTGTCGAACAACACGGCAAAGACGTGAATATCCTTGCTTTCCATTGCCTTTTGTGCCGATGTCGAGGTCTTGAAAATAAATACGCCCATGATGACCATGAGTACACCCGGGGCGGCACCGATTAAAAAACTCGGCAGCCCCACTAAAGCATATAAACTACCACTTATTATCATGATAATGCCCAACACTCTTCCCCACACGTGAATTCTCTTGAGATGTTTTTCGAATGGATCCATGTTTCCCTCCTTTTGGCTGATAAATCGTTTGTTTCGGCTGATATATGTTTGTTTTCCGCTGATATATTGCGCTATTCCGCTGATATCGAAGCATTTTCGGCTGATAAACGCTACAATGTTTGCTGTTGGGCACCATTTACCCGTTCATTCTTCATGCGCATCCGCAATCATTGTCCAATCTTGCTCATGATTTTCTTGATAAGCAATAGACACGACATCCCACGGTTGAGCCCCTTCTCTATGTAGAACAATATTCACGTTTATATCCTGATTCTCGCCTTCAACATCAATAAAAGATTCATATTGGCCACCGTTTCCTCCACCGCTATAACTGATGCTCGGGAAAGATCCGAATCCTTCTACACCACCCGTCATTTCGTTTATCGTTTCATCCTGTTCGATATAATTTGTGGCAAATTGATTGACAGCACTTTGATTGGCGATAAACATCGGCAACACATTGAACATAATGATTAACAACCCCAATGATAATAGCCCTTTAAGAACCGAAGCCGTTCCCGGTTTTACAGCGATCACAACCGTATCTCCAGCCATGTCTCCAATTCTTTTTGTTTTTTTATTAAAAATAAGCACCGCAAATTCAATGATTGTTAGTATAGCGAGTATCAGATTGCGAATAAATACTTGTTTTTTTTCCGGGAATTCCTTTAAATTCCGCCCCATCCTGACTTCGATTCCAAAAAGCCACTTCCCCAAACTCTTTCCTTTTACGCTATCTTTGCCAAGATATAACGTAATCGCAACTGCTATAATGAGAATAAAAAGAACTATTTTGGTTGTCTCATGTATCGTTGATCCAGTAATCAAAGGAATGAACATACCCAAAAATAACATAATGAGCAGAACATCAAATAAACCGGAAAATATTCTGCTTGTTTTGCTTGCAAGTTGGTATACGGTTTGTCCCAGGATAGATCCCTCCTATCGAGTGGTTCGTTCTTGATCTTTTATCTTACAGCGGCACCGCATTTAACTATTTCATCGATCAAACTTCTATATGAGTTAGATCATCGTATACCAAGTCGATGAAGTCACCGAGCATCATCGTTTATATCACCACTTATTAAGTTGCGCCCGGGCAAAAATAAAGGCACAATTGTAAGCAACCAAAAGGATGAAAGCTTCCTCATCAATGCCTCTCCTTAAATATGTATTCTCAATATAGAAGCCCTCAACATAATCTTCGGGTAATTTTTATCACATAGAATCATCAAGATGTTTCATTTCTCACTTTTTTCATTCATTTTCGTGCCCCCTTTCGAGGAACTAACTCTTGGGTTTTCTCGCACTTCCGTTAAAGACAAAAATTCGCCAAGCCTGCGTTTAAATAAAGTAATAGGAATAACTCCCCAAAAACCAATATAATCCAGAGGTCTAAAAACGTTTCGAATTAGCAACTGCCAAACGAAAATCTCACTTTTTCCAGTCTTTGAAGAAACGACTTTTAATCCCATAACCTTTTTTCCAACTGTCTGATTGTTTCTGCCTTCCAATATGTACCCGTAACCAATAAATATGATTAGCAAATAAACAAGGAACCAGCCTTCAAGACCAGTTTCCATAAATATTGGAAACGGTATATTTACGAGAAGTGTTACAATAATAAAGTCAATCAATCCTGCTAACAGCCTTTTTCCCCTAAAAACCATATGGTTCACCTTTTTTAACATGCTGATCAAAGTACTTTTAAAACAATTTTTCTTCAATCCATTTTAGCATAAAATAGGGTTATAGGAATTAATAGGATATAAAAGTGACATTTTAATTCATTTCCATAATGTATATTAATACGCAAAGTTTAAAATAAGATAAGCGACGTCTCGGGGACCCTCCACTGTTCCTTGAAGCAGCTAAAAATTCCCGGGATCCGGCTGAAACCATTAACTCACTTGTATCTCCCACCAATCCGCTTGTTGCGGGTTTAATCCTAACGGATCCACATAATTGATTGGGTTAGTTAGCACATATTAAGCGCTCGTGGTTGTGTTAAAGCGCCCGCCCACGATTGCCGGTACTGTCATTATAGTAATATTGACGCCTATGGCCGCCTTCATTTTTCACAGCGGTTAGTTGATGAAGAGCATCATAATTGAATTGTTGCTCTTCTACGCCATACACGTTTCTCTTTCCGCAAAAGTCCCATAATATACACTCAGAAGAAAAAATAAATATTATTTTTAAAATTTTAAGCAATAATAGCATCACAAAGAAATATCCCAACCTGTTTAAATAAATGTTTATTTAGATAGCAAAAGAAGGATGGCTATTTTTTTATGGGTGGGAAAAACAATTTCTAATCGTATTCTAATCTCTTTGACCGATTATTTTTGTATAATGAACGTAGAGAGGTGATCGGTCTTGGCCAGAATATTGATTGTGGAAGATGAGAAGCGTTTAGGGCGGCTTTTGACGTTGGAGCTGGAGTATGAAGGGTATAGCGTCGAAGTGCAACACGACGGCCAGTCGGGGTTGGAAGCGGCTCTCGAAGGGGGCTGGGACCTCATTATACTCGATGTGATGCTGCCGTCATTGAGCGGTATGGAGATCCTAAGGCGTTTCCGTCGGGAAGATTCGTTGACACCGGTGATGATGCTGACGGCGAGAAATGAAATTCCCGATAAAGTGAGTGGCCTTGACCTCGGCGCGAATGATTACGTATCCAAGCCATTTGAAAACGAAGAGCTTTTGGCAAGGATTCGCGTGCAACTGCGCGAACATAAAAAAGGGCAGCCACAAAAAGAAATTCTACATTTTGAAGACTTGACGGTGAACGTCAAGAGCCGGGAAGTGCAAAGAAACGATGAACAGATCGAGCTGACACCGCGTGAATTCGATTTGCTCCATCATCTCATCGCCAATCAAGGCCACGTCTTGAACCGGGAGCAGCTCATTCAAGCGGTATGGGGCTATGATTTCATCGGCGACACCAACATTGTTGATGTCTATATCCGCTACCTGCGCAAAAAAATAGATACCGACGCTACGCCGTTAATTCATACCATGAGAGGCGTCGGCTATATCATGAAAAGGGCAAACCGATGAAATTAAAAACAAAATTGCAAGTATCAGCGGCACTGGCATTGATTTTATTTGTCGCCGCTACAAATATTTTCGTCTATATTTTTTATGAAAATGATAGTTGGGCTTCGGAAATATCGAGAGTCACCAACCAGGCGGAAGCGACGGCTGAACAGCTCAGCGCAGCGATCGACGACGGATCGGGATTAGACGGTATCATTCAAGCCAACCTTCCCGGAAACGGGATGGTGAGGGTCATCAATCACCAGGAAGATACGATTCATACCTCTACGAGAGAGCAGCGATTTTCAGAGTTTCCCGCACGCTTTACGAATACACAGGAATCGCGCACATTGGTCACCGATGATGGAGAGCGGTTTGTTTTCATTTATAAACCGATCGTTTGGGAAGATGGGAATATCGTCACTTTGGAAGTGTCGGAACACTTGCAAGGCATGGAAGAAAATATGGAAGTGCTCCGCTATATCCTAGTCGCGGCGTCGTTCATCGTGCTCATCCCTGCGGTCCTTGGAGGTTGGGTGTTAGGCGCTATCATCTTGCGTCCAATCAACAGCTTAATCACAACGATGAAAAACATACAGGAAAAGGGGAATTTAAAACCGATCAACAACAAACGGCGTTCCCGGGATGAACTTCAACAGCTGATCGAAGCGTTCAACGAAATGGTGGAGCGCTTGGAGCGGGAATTTGAAAAACAAGATCAATTTGTGTCCGATGCCTCGCATGAATTGCGCACACCGTTAACCATCATCGACGGCTACGCCACTATGCTGAAACGCTGGGGAAAAACAAAACCGGAAGTGTTGGATGAGGCGATTGAAGCGATCACCGAAGAAGGGGGACGGATGAAACATTTGGCCGAACAATTGCTGCTGCTTGTAAGAGACGGAGAACATCTTCAATTGGACCCCGAACATTTTCAGCTTGATACGGTTGTCGGGAAAGCGGCGCGAGCAATGGAAACCGCCTCGCAACGCGAGGTTTATTTTTCTGCCGAGACTGACACGCTTTTCGTCCATGCAGATCTGGAAAAAATAAAACAAGTGCTCTACATCATTCTTGATAACGCACTTAAATACAGCGACAAGAATATTGATGTTTCCGTTTGGCAAGAGAACCGCATGGCCTATGTATCCATCACCGATTACGGTGCCGGCATTTCCGAAGCGGACCAGAAACGTATTTTTGACCGCTTTTACAGAATCAATAAAGCCAGGTCCCGAGAAGACGGAGGCACGGGATTAGGGTTGTCGATTGCCGGTAAATTAATGGAAGCACAAGGCGGGCGAATCACATTGGACAGCAAAATCAGCGCGTATACGACATTTACCATTGAAATCCCGATTGGAGAAGGAGGAAAAAGCCAATGAAAAAACTGCTTATTATAAGCACCGGCATTGTCGTTTTTTTGCTGGCAGTGGTTGGTGTGACACAGTTGAATGCCGGTACAAGCAGCGCGCAACTAGCGGAGGGTGAAATTGTGGAAAAAGTCGGCAATGAGTACCCTGGGGATGTAACGAATGTGGATCCCTTGCAGCATAACGGCCAACCCGCGTATGAAGTAGAACTTGCAAACGACCAAGGGGTCTACGCTCTTATGATCGATGCTGCCGAGGGAGAGGTGATGAACCTGGAGATCATTGAAGCTCGAACGGAGAGCGGCGGAGAAAGCGAGGAGGAAACGAATGACGAGGAAGAAGAAACAGAATCGGTGGATGATGAACTTCCGGTGAGTGCTGCCGAAGCCGTACAAATCGCTGCGAATGAAGTAGATGGGATCATTGAAGAAATGGAGCTCGAGATAGATGATGAAGGCACCTATTATGAAATTGAAATCGAGTCGAGCAGTGGAGACATCGATATAGACATTGATGCGTATACCGGAGAAATACTCGTTTTTTCGTATGATGATTAAAGAAAGATTTAGCTGCTTTTGGCGACCTAACTCTTTGCTGTCAGCCATATTAGGTCGTCATAATGCCTTTTGGCGACCTAACTAGTAAAGTCCATCTGCATTAGGTCGTCATCATCGCTTTTTGACGACCTAACTCAATGCTGCCATACGCGTTAGGTCGTTAATTTTAAAAAAACCAAGCCCGCAGGCTTGGTTTTTCGTCGCTGTTACCCTTCTTCAATCTCCAATTCCTCGCCGTTCAAAAATTCGATTTCAATTTCCAGTTCATTGTAATCCGAATCTAAGTCAAACGCTTCAAGCGCAGCTTGCTTCACTTCCTCCTCATTTGAGTTTTCGTTAATGCCCGCGTTTGGCAGGATGTCGGAAAGCTCGTTCAACGCCTCGTCACCGCTGATTTTCGTTTCTTCATCCCCGCGCTCATCCTCAATTTCCGCTTCCGGATCGCCGCCTTCATATTCGTAATCTGCTTCATATTCCCGATCACCATACTCTACGTCCAACTCAAACTCCTTAAATGGAAGAGTTTCGAACCAGTCATTTTCGCCATCTGTCTGCACGGTTGTTTCTTCCTCTTGGACCGACGTTTCACCACTGTCTTTCGGTGCTTGCCCATCATCCCCTGCGCTAGCATTAAATTGGGAAAATCCGAAGGCCGACAGAGAGATAGCAGCGACACAGCCGGTGGCAATCATAAATTTTTTCATGTCATATTTCCTCCTTTTATTTGGTATACATTCACTGTACACCTCCCCGATGAATCTTCTCTGAAATCAACATTAAAATTCGATTAGAAAAATAAAGCGGCGTACCACTCTCGAAAGTGATACACCGCTTCTCGGTTTTATTCGTTTCGCCCAAACACATCGCCCGCCAGTTGCATGATCGTCATGTCATCCATCGGTGGGTTATGCAGACCGGCACGCACATCGCGGTAATACCGGCCGAGCGGCGTGTCCGGTTGCAAACTTTTCGCTCCGGCAACGCGCATGGCAAGGTCCACGATATCAACCGCGTCGTTAACGACCGCGTGTTTCACCGCGCCCAATTCCGTTTTCATCTGCTGGCGGGCTTCCTGGTCGCTTCGGTCCCATTTGTTGGCGACCGAATAGAGGAAATGGCGGCTTCGCTGCCGCATCAGTTCCGCTTCGCCGATTTTCTGCTTAATGTTTGGAAGGTCGGCAATCGTCCCTTCGATGCTGTTCGGAGAATAATGATTGGCGTAGTTGGCGCTGTAATCAAGGGCCGCCTCCGCGATGCCGAAGTAGCAAGCCGGGATGTGCAAGAGCCACCCGGCTGCTTCTTTTTGCGGTGTCATCGCCTGCACGTAATCCTCTTCCTTGAGCGGCACGTTCTCAAGCACGAGATCATCGCTCCCGGTCGCGCGCATGCCGAGAGCGTCCCACGTATGATCAACGGATACCCCCGGCAAGCTGCGATGGACGAGGAAGTTCCCCACTTCGTCCCTGCCTTCAATGCCAGCGCTGACGATAAAATAATCCAGCGTAGGCGCGAGCGTGGTAAAGGTTTTGCGCCCGCTGATCGTCCAGCCGTTCTCCGTTTTTGTTGCTGTTGTTTCCGGACGTCCGCCACGCGTTGGGCTCCCCGTCGCCGGTTCACTGGCGGCCCCATTGAGCAGAGCGCCGTTTTCCACGATATCGCGGGCGACGGCCGCGTATGTTTTTTCATCCCATGTTTCGTTTTCCCCTAGTTGCATCGCGAGACCCATATGCCAACCGATGGATAACGCGGTGGAGCCATCGGCGTGGGCGATCGTTTCTTGCAACTCCAGCATCTCCGACAGACTGATGCCCTGACCGCCGTATTTTTTAGGTACAGTAAGTCCCGGGTAATTTGCTTCCCTCAGCGTTTTGAAATTTTCATGAGGGAATGTTCCCGCGCGATCGTGCTCGGCAGCTCTTTCTTTGAATGCAGGCGTTATTTTTTCCAATATTTCCAGTCGTTCTCGTTGCGTCTGACATGTTGCCAAGTCCATGGTTATCCTCACCTTTTTAAGCATCTCCCCTCATTATACTAAAACAATCGGGATGATGCATAAGCTACAAATCATCAAGAGAAATTTCCAATTCTACTTCCCCGTCTTCGACTTTTTTGTGTTTTGGCTGATATTTTGCATGATTTGGCTGATAAATCTCTTTATTCGGCTGATATCCGCTTGGTTTTGGCTGATAAAACCTTCATTTCCGCTGATATCATCCTGACGACGTCCCACGCAAAAAAGCCCCGAGTTCTATTGACCCGAGGCTATCTTAATGGATTTAATCGTGAAAGTCGAGTCCCGAATGTACTTCGTTTACATAGCCGGCGCGCACGACATAATCCCCGAAATGTTCGCCATCGTTCCGCTCTTTCGCATACGCGGAAATGATTGGGCGTAATTCTTCCAGAATTTGCGCTTCACCGATATTTTCCCGGTAAAGTTTATTCAGCCGGTCTCCGGCAAAACCTGCGCCCAAATATAAGTTATACTTTCCGGGAGCCTTGCCGATAAAGCCGATCTCTCCAAGGGCCGGGCGGGCGCACCCATTGGGGCATCCCGTCATGCGAATGATGATTTCCTCATCCCTTAACCCCGATTCCTCCAACATTTCTTCGATTTTTTCCAACAAAGACGGCAGGTATCGTTCCGATTCGGCCATTGCCAACTCACAGGTCGGGAAGGCAACGCAAGCCATGGAATTGCGCCGCAGGGCGGATTGCCGTTCCCCATCTTCCAACCCGTACTTCTCGATCAACGCTGCAATTTGCGTTTTTTTCTGGCCGGTCACATTACTGATGACGAGATTTTGATTGGGGGTGAGGCGGAAATCACCGGTATGGATTTTCGCGATTTCCCGTAAACCGGTCATCAGAGGATAATCTTCGAAATCCTTGATACGGCCGTTTTGGATAAATAGTGTCAGGTTCCAGCGGCCTTTTATTCCTTTTACCCAACCATAGCGGTCGCCATTATGATCAAAATGATAGGCACGCGCTTCTTCAAGCGCCCATCCCAATCGCTCGTTCAACTCTTGTTTGATCCAATCGAGCCCATTGGCGTCAACCGTGTATTTGAAGCGAGCGTTCGTTCGCACCGAACGGTTGCCATTGTCCCGTTGAATCGCGATCACTTGCCAGGCGACGTCAAATAGTTGTTCCGGTTTGCAAAACCCAATCACGCGGGCCAACTGCGGGTACGTTTCCGTATCCCCGTGCGTCATCCCCATGCCGCCGCCGACCGCGACATTAAACCCTTGCAGTTCTCCGTTCTCCACGATCGCGATGAATCCGAGATCTTGGGAAAAAATATCCACATCGTTGGAAGGCGGAACCGCGATGCCGATTTTAAATTTCCTCGGCAAGTAGACGTCTCCGTATAAGGGTTCCTCGGTTTCTTTACTGTCCACGACTTTTTCTTTATCGAGCCAAATTTCATGATAAGCATTCGTTTGCGGAGAAAGGTCATCGCTCAACCGTTTCGACCATTCATAAACGTCGGAATGAATTTCGGATTGATATGGGTTTGGATTGCACATCACATTCCGGTTCACGTCCCCGCACGCGGCTAAAGTATCCAACAGGGAATCGTTAATTTCTTGTATGTTTTTTTTCATATTCCATTTCATTATGCCATGCAATTGAAACGCTTGGCGCGTCGTCAGCTTCAACGAACCGTTGGCGTATTTATTCGCAACTTCATCCATGGCGAGCCATTGCTCGGGCGTGGCGACACCGCCGGGCGCACGCACACGCACCATAAATTGGTAGGCAGGCTCCAACTTTTGGCGGCGTCGTTCATTGCGAAAGTCACGGTCATCCTGCAAATAGCTCCCGTGGAATTTAAGCAAGCGCTTATCATCATCGTTCATTCCGGCACTAATCGGCTCTTGCAAACTTTCGACCAGCGTTCCGCGCAAATGGTTGCTGTCCCGTTTGATACGTTCGACGTCACTGGGAGGACCGTGCAATCCTGTTTTTTCTTTCGTCACTTTTTACCGCTCCCTTCTTGTTAATAAACATCCCGTTGATACCGGTTTTGCAGTTTCATATCTTCAATATAAGCAGTGGCTTCTTCCTCACTCAAACCGCCTTCTTGTTGAAGAATAGCCGACAGCGTGTCATGGACGTCACTGGCCATCTGTTTCTCATCCCCGCAGACGTACAACACGGCTCCTTCTTGCAGCCATTGATAGAATTCGCGGGCGTTTTCGCGCATGCGATGCTGAACATACACTTTTTCCTCGCCGTCCCGGGAAAAAGCCACATCCATTTTCGTCAGCACGCCATCCTTCAACCATTGCTGCCAATCAACTTGGTAAAGAAAGTCCGAGGAAAAATGTTGCTCGCCGAAAAACAACCATGTTTTTCCTTCTGCTTCGATTTCTTCCCGTTCTTCCAAAAAGGAACGAAATGGAGCAACCCCTGTGCCGGGTCCGATCATGATAATTGGCGTTTGGGGATCTTCCGGCAATTTAAAATTCGGGTTGCGATGAACATAGACAGGCAACTCTTCTCCCGGCTCTGTCCGCTCGGCACATTGTCCGGAACATACGCCGGTTCGAGCGCGCCCATGCGTTTCATACCGGACTGTACCGATCGTTAAGTGCACTTCATCAGGATTGGCATGATAACTGTTCGCAATTGAATACAGACGCGCCGGGATTTTGCGAAGAATCTTGATAAACGCCTCGGCGTCGATTTCCCACGGCCCGAAATCTTGCGCCAAGTCCAGCAAATCCCGTCCGGTCATATAATCCCTAAGTTTATCTTCGTTCCCATCTGCCAATAGGTCTTTCAATTCCTCACGAGAGGATAACTCCGCGGCTTGCTGCATTAACGGCTTCGTCAATACCGTGATTTCAAAATGGGAGGTCAACGCCTCACGCAAAGCCGCTTTCTCCCCTTGTTTGTTCACGGTCACCAAGGCTTCGGGTTCCCAGTTCATGCACTCGATCAGCTGTTCAACCAACGTAGCATCGTTTTCGGGAAAGATGCCTAAACTATCCCCCGGTTCGAATTCCAAGTTCGAGTCTTCCAGCGACAACTCCAAGTGACGGTTTTCTTTATTTGACCCTCGGCCGCTAATATTAATATTTTCCAGAATTTCCGCACGGAACGGATTTTTTCTTGAGTACGCCTCCTTAGCAGGGGTTGGTTGTGCAAGCGGCGCATCCATCGCTGATCCATCGTTGTTTGCCGGCCCCTCCGCGTATTTGCTCAATTCGGCAAGAACGCCATCGATCCACCCTTCCGCATCTTCATCAAAGTCAACGTCACAATCGACCCGCGGATAGAGACGTTCACCGCCCAACTCTTCGAGTCGTTGATCAATATCCTTGCCTGCTTGGCAAAAATATTCGTAAGAAAGATCGCCCAATGAAAGGACGGAAAAGTGTACCCCGTCTAATTTCGGCGCTTTTCTGCTGTTCATTGTTTCATAAAATGATAAGCCGGGTTCGGGAGGATCCCCTTCGCCATGAGTAGCGACAACGACAAGAATATGATCGGCATTTTTTAAATTTTTTGGTTTAACATTCAACATGGAGGCTAGGGTAACATTGCACGGCTGGCTTTCTAACTTACCGTAAAGATCCTCCGCCACTTCTTGGCAATTGCCGGTTTCCGAACCATAAAGAATGGTTACCTCCTGTGTTTTCGGTTGGCTTTCCGTTTGTGTCAAGGTTGCCGTTTCCGGCGGGTGTTCCATGGCAACCGCAGCTGTTTCCGCAAAAGCCGTTGCTGTTTGCGGAGCCGGAGAAGCGAGATAGCCGCTTAGCCATATTTTTTGTGTTTCACTCAGTGTCGGAATTAAACGATTAAGAAGGTCCGTCTGCTCCTCGTTAAACGGACTGTCCGTCACCTGAAGGGCCAACGCCACCACCTCCTGATAAAATTACTGCACGAAAGGATGAACATCCATCTCTATGTAAGTATATATTATATTACTTTGATAATTCTTATGTGTCAAGTAGGTTTTATGTTGAGTTTTTTATGCTATGCCGTTTTTCGAACGAGCATCGCTTCTATTCGCAGATCAACAAATCTTATGCGTTCGCAACCCCCAACCTTGAGGATTAATATGGGTACTGAGCAACGCTAAGCGTCCTCAAAATCAGATTCTGAGGACTCAGTTGGGGCATGGCATAAGAAAAACTAAGGTTTCCGCCAAGTCCTTATAGCGGAAGCCTTGGTTCTTCTTATCCTTTAATCCTTTAACAAAGTGAAACGTTCTTAAAGTGTTGATAAAAACATAAGCCATTGAACGCTAATCAAACGATCGTGAACGCCAAAGAGACCCATAAAACCCCTTCACGGTAATTTTTTATATAAGGGTCAAAATGTTTATTCGTGATTTATTCGAACTTCTAACGTAGCAAGCCGCTGCTAACAACAGAAACGGCGTTGTTGGCAACAAAGGCAGTACAATCCCGAGCACACCTAAAACAACTGATTTACCATCGCGTTATGGCCGGATCAATATTCGAAGTGAAATCTTTTTAACAATAAAGAGGGCCTAAGCCAGTTGCAGGGGCAACAGGGGGAAGGGATAGACATGATTCCAGACTTTATAATGCTTCATGACGACCTCACGGAGGCGTAGTCTCTCTTTTCAGGCATCATAGGCGTTTCATGACAACCGAAACGAGACGCTTTCGTCGGTTTCGGGCTTCATGGGCGCTTCATGACGACCGAAACGAGACGCTTTCGCCGGTTTCGGGCTTCATGAACGTTTCATGCCGGCCCAAACCGAAACGCGCTCTCCGATCTGAGCTTCATGAACGTTTTATAGCTGCCAAGATTTTAGAATCCTTTGGAAAAGCTTGGCTTCCGCCAAACCCTTATAGTGGAAGCCTTAGTTTTACTTATCCTTTAATCCTTTAACAAAGTTAAACATTCTTAAAGTGCAAGCAACACAAAGTGTCCTCAAACCCCAACCGCGAGGGCTAAACTAATATCGAGCAAATGATACCGTTGAACACCGCGATGCCCATAATTGTTTTGGAACTTGGAGAAAATTTATTTTCGACTTGCTCTGATCCTTTGCGCGGTAAACAGCGCCATCAGCTCATTTCACTAAGAAATTTCATAACGTGAACAGCTTATGGGTGTAGAATCATGCAAATTCATTTATAATGGAAAAAAAAGCAGGAAGGAGCCAACATCATGGGAACGGGAATTGGAATTGCAATTTTAATCTTGCTTATCGTCATCATTGGCGGAATAGCCATACTGGCAATCACCTGGTTTACGTCATACAACCGGCTCGTCAAATTACGGAATTGGGTCGAAGAGGCTTGGGCACAAATCGATGTGCAACTAAAGCGCCGGTATGATCTGATCCCCAATTTGGTGGAGACGGTAAAAGGATATGCCCAACATGAACAAGAGACACTGACACAAGTGATCGAAGCACGAAATCAAATGAACAACCCGAATAACAGCCGCAACGAACAAATGGCAGCCAATAACCAACTAGAAGGCATGATGAACCGACTTTTCGCCTTGCGCGAAGCATATCCGGATCTGAAGGCAAACCAAAACTTCCAACAGCTCCAAGAAGAACTTACATCAACGGAAAATAAAATCGCTTACTCACGCCAACTGTATAACAGTACGGTTAGAGACTACAACACTAAGATTCAATCGGTTCCGACGAATCTCATTGCCGGGGTGCATAATTTTATTCAACAAGAAATGTTGGAAACGCCGGAGGAGCAGCGCGAGAATGTAAAAGTTGATTTTAACACGGGCGATCGCTCATGATCATGTACAAACAAATCGAGCGCAACAAGCGGCATACGGTGTTCATTGTCGCCGGCTTCATCGTTTTCGTGCTTGCCGTCGGCGCAGCGATCACGTATTTGATGGCCGGTGAAATTTTCACCGGCATGATTTTGGCGCTCGTTCTCGGAGGCGCGTATACGGCAATGATGCTCATGTCCAGTACCAATGTCGTTATGCGCATGAATCATGCCCATGAAGTGAAAGACGGGAGCGAGCACCGCCGTTTATGGGATGCCGTCGGCAACATGGCCATGGTCGCCCGCATCCCCCGTCCGCGCCTCTTTATCATTAAAGACAGCAGTCCGAACGCGTTTGCCACCGGCACTTCACCCGAAAAAGGGGCGGTTGCGGTCACGACCGGATTGTTGGACCGGCTTAATCATGAAGAAATTGAAGGTGTGATCGCCCACGAAGTGGCGCACATTCGCAATTATGACATTCGCCTGTCAACGATCGCCGTCGCCCTCGTATCCGTTGTCGCCATCATCAGCGACCTCGGCATTCGGATGATGTTTTTCTCCAGAGGGGGCAATAATAATAATAAACACCCGATTATGCTTATTTTTGCACTCATACTCGTGATTATCGCTCCGTTGGTCGCGATGATGATCCGCATGGCCATCTCGCGAAACCGGGAGTACCTCGCGGATGCCAGCGCCGTTGAGTTGACACGAAACCCCGGGGCGTTAGCGCGCGCGTTGGAAAAAATTACAGGGGTCTCCCAGCCGGTAAGCGAAGCTTCCGGTGCCTCAGCGTCGATTTATTTTGCCGATCCGCTCAAACGGAAAACGGCACAATTATTTTCCTCGCATCCTCCGCCGCAAGAACGAATTGAACGTTTATACAATATGTAAAGGAGTATCAAGGCAATGGCTCAACAAACATTGGAAGTTACACAAGCGACAACGTTAAAAGAAAAACCAAACCCCGCAACGCTTGAATTCGGAAAACAATTCAGCGATCACATGTTTATGATGGACTATACGAGCGATGAAGGTTGGCACGACCCGCGTATTGTTCCGTACCAACCGTTGACGCTGGACCCGGCAGCCATGGTTTTTCACTACGGACAAACCGTTTTCGAAGGCTTGAAAGCATACCGGTCGAACGACGGCGACATCCGTCTTTTTCGACCTGAAGAGAACTTCAGACGGTTGAATCAATCATGTGACCGGCTTTGCATCCCAAAGGTAAATGAAGAAGCGATGCTCGATTACTTAAAAGAACTGGTGAAACTCGATAAGGAATGGATCCCGACGAATGCGGGCACGTCCCTTTATGTCCGCCCTTTTATCATCTCCACGGAAGCAACGTTGGACGTGAGCCCTGCACGCACGTATACATTGATGGTCATTCTGTCGCCGGTCGGTTCTTTTTACAAAGGAGGCATCGACCCTGTCAGCATTTTCGTCGAAGATGAATACACCCGAGCCGCTCCCGGCGGAACAGGAAACGCGAAAACAGCCGGCAATTACAGCGGGGCCTACAAAGCACAGAACCGCGCTGCCGACCATCAAAAAGCACAAGTCCTTTGGCTGGATGGCGTTGAAAAAAAATACATTGAAGAAGTTGGCAGCATGAATGTATTTTTCAAGATCGATGGCGAGATTCACACCCCCGCGCTAAACGGCAGTATTCTGGAAGGCATCACTCGCAAAAGCGTCATCGAACTGTTGGAAAGCGAAGGCATGCCTGTCCGCGAACGCAAAATCTCCATCGAAGAAGTCATCGCCGCTAACGAAAGCGGCAGTTTGCAAGAAGTGTTCGGAACAGGCACCGCCGCGGTCATTTCGCCTGTCGGGCGCTTGGAGTACAAAGGGCACGATTATGTCATTAACGACGGGGCGATGGGCGAAACCGCGCGCTGGCTTCACGAAACCCTCGTCGGCATTCAAACGGGTGAGTTGGAAGATCCGTTTGGGTGGTCGGTTTTGATAGAAGGATAAAGATCTCGGATTTCAGAGGACACCAGAAAGCGTACGCCCGCCTCAGCGGGTCGTACGCCATCATAGGAGTGATAAGATTTTGATTATTATGGAAAGAACAGTCCCCGTACAAATTCCCGCACTCAAGGCATTACACCGTCGCCTCCCTTATAATCATCCGAAACAAGCGATTATTCGAGAGGACCTCCGAAAGCGAGAAATCGGGTATCGCGGTGAATGCTCGCTTGATTATTACCTCGAACAACTCCCAAACTTCTTCAGGCAATTTCGCGGGTTAAGGCTCGGTTCGTTCCAAATCGACACCTTGCTCGTGGCGCAAACATGCATTGTCATTGTAGAAAACAAACATTTCGCCGGCAGCATCCAATTTGAAGAACGGATTCAACAGTTTACCCGCACGTTAAACGGGCAGACGCTAAGCTATCCACACCCGCTCCCCCAAGTGAGAAGACATCACCAGTTGCTCGCGCGATGGCTATATGAAAGATGTTGGCCGAACATGCCGATTCACCCACTTGTTGCTTTCACGTATCCTTCATCCGTCATCTCTTCTGAAAAACCCCAACCTTCCATCATTCGCGCCGAATTCCTCCCCGAGAAAGTCCTTTCCATTGAAGAAAACCATTCCGAGCACATTCTCACTGACTCGCAACTTCATTTATTGTGCGAGCAATTGAAATTCGCTCATAAAGAACCCAAATACGAACCGCTTAAAAGCTATGCGATCAAGCCATCTGAATGTTTAACCGGCGTGCATTGCCCTTATTGCAATCATCTGCCTGTGCAACGGACGAGCCGCTCCGGATGGCACTGCCCCCGTTGCAAGCGTAAACATTCTACGGCTCACGTGGAAAGTTTGCGAGATTACCGACGTCTTTTTAAGCCAATGATTAGTAACCGAGAGGCTCGCGCGTTTTTGCATCTGCCTACCGCATCTGTCACAAGACATTGTCTTGTAAATTTAAATCTACCCCGGGAAGGCAATTACAAAAATGCTCGTTATTTGCTTCACGACCTTTGAGATGGCTTCCCGTGGATATTGCGGTATTTCCCGTCGATAATATGCCTGTTTAGACAATCGGTTGTGGTGAAGACGTAAAAAGCACACCCAACCTCGGGTGCACTTTTTTAATGAAGGCGTCATGATGCTGATGAAATTTAAATACCCTGTGCCTGTTTCAAACGATGGATGTCTCTGTCATGTTCAGCCACTTTCTTGTTTAGCATATCCGTATCCGAATCGAATAATCGCAATTGGCGATCCATATGATCAAAGCGTTGGTTCGTTTCTGTACGAAATTCACTGAGTTCAGTTTTAACGCTTGCCACTTCCGTTTTAACGCTTGCCACTTCCGTTTTAACGCTGTCTACGTCTGTTTTAACGCCTGCTACTTCCGTATTTAAATTGGCAATATCCGTCTTTACGCTTCCCATTTCAGCATGCAGGTTTGCAACATCTGTCTTTACGCCTTCAACATTCGCATCCAATGCATCCAATCGATGCAACACGGCATTTAAAATCTCTTTTGTTTCATCGGACATCATCGCACCTCCTCATTTTCTAAAGTTTAATCGATCTTTTTCTATACTTTTATTATAGGCTAAAAGACCCGGAAAGGCAAGGACTATTTTCCTGCATACGTGGAATATAGGCAAATAAAATAATACGGGCGCAACCGCTACTTCTTATTGTTCCTTAAAAAATTTTCAATGTATTCCCTCGCTTTTTCCTTGCTCCCGCCGTAATCCGCTTCTCTTTTTTCATCTTTTTCGATACGGGCTTTTGCTTTTTGGGCCACTTCGCTCGCCTGATCAGCCGGCACGATAACGACACCGTCGACATCGCCGACGACGATATCCCCGGGGTTTACTTCCACGCCCCCGACCGTAACCGGAACATTAATGTTCCCTTCTTTCGTTTTCTTGCTCGCTGCCGTCGTCGTTCCTCGCGTGAAAACAGGAAAATCCAATTCACGGATATCCTCAACATCACGGATGACCCCGTCAATCACAACGCCGTGCAAACCGAGCGTTTTCGCCAAACCGATGACAAAATCTCCCGCAAGCGCGTTCGCCGTCCATCTTTTCCCATCAACGACGAGCACGTCTCCCGGTTTCGCATTATACATCCCTTCCAACACGGAGATATTTTCACCCGCGGGCGCATCAACCGTGAACGCCCGTCCATACATATGCCAATTGTCAGATAACGGTTTAATTCCGATATCCATGTGATTTTTCCCGTCCATCCCATCAGAAACCGGCGTTGTCGGCAAATTTGCAAATTCCTCCATATCCTTCTCCCCTTTATGTATTATTGTCTAATCATAGCACAATTGCGGCTTCCCGGTAAATTTGCTACCATAAAGGAATGACTATGGAAAAAAAGGATGCACGGCTATGGCAAAACATGAAGGAAAAATAATCGCCCAGAACAGAAAAGCGCACCATGATTTTTTTATTGAAGAAACGTTTGAAGCGGGCATTGTATTGCGCGGTACCGAGATCAAATCGATACGCGCCGGAAAAATCAATATTAAAGAAAGCTTCGCACGCGTCGAGCATGGGGAAGTTATTTTGCACCAAGCCCACATTAGCCCGTATGAGCAAGGCAATCGCTACAATCACGACCCGGTTCGCGAACGGAAATTGCTCCTTCACAAACGGGAAATCAAACAACTCATCGGCAAAACCCAGCAGCAAGGGTATTCGATTATTCCGATCAAGATTTATTTAAAACAAGGGCTGGCCAAAGTACAAATCGGACTCGCGAAAGGCAAAAAGAAATACGACAAACGACAAGCTCTAAAAGAAAAAGATGCCAAGCGGCAAATGGACAAGGCCATCGGCCAACGTATGAAAGGCATGGATTAATACGGTTTTAGATAGACTTGCCGCCCCCGCCATTTTCAATCCCAAGGACACCCCCGCAGAGGGGGGTTTTTATGCCTGTGCTCGATTGACAAGTTTCATTCGTTCGTCATGAATTGCTGAAACTTGTGTTGAAAAGGTCGTTAATATGGAACTGGCGTAAGAAAAATCCAGTAGACCAATTAAATCAGTGGTTTACTGGATTTTTCTCGTTCATTTAAAATGACTTTATTGTTACACAAATATGTTATTTTTTCCATTTTATCATGCACCCTCTTGCAAATCAGATTGTTCATCTCTCAATTCCTTTTAGCACTTTCCTGACGAGTGGGCTGAAACAAAGTTTGTAGTGCTTTTCCATATAAATTAAGAGGTAAACTGTCTTCACTAATATTATGAATGATACTCATGCCATTTCATCCGGGGATAGGGAAGATTCATGATTTTCTTTCGACATTAATTCCTCTATGGCCTTGGAAATATTTTGAAGGGGATTTCTCGGCAAAGCGGTTAAAAAGGCAAATATCGATTCAAATAACTGATCATCATTGTTTTGCCGAGGGGAGTGAAAAAGAGAACGATGTCCTTTCGAATGGATGACTTTCTACGTTTATTGATCCATTATGTTTTTCAATCAATCTTTTTGAAATCGTTAAGCCAATTCCGTTTCCTTGAAAATTTTTATTACGTGAATGTTCGCCTGTGTATAACCGATTAAAGATATAAGGTAAATCTTCTTGATTGATGCCTCTACCACGATCCCAGACCTCAACCCAAGTTAACTTCACCTCTTTATTTATGGAAACACCAAGCACGCCCCCGTGTTTACCATAATCTATTCCATTAGAAAGTAGGTTGGACAAGATACGCTCTACGCTTTTTCTGTCAGCCCATACCATAACAGGGGTCTCGGGTATCTCGAGAACAGGTTCCATATTGGCCTTTTTCAAATCTTGATAAAGCCCTGCAATCAGCTCCTTGATAACACGAACAACGTCTGTTTTTTTAAAATCAAATAAAGAATCCTCTGATTCAAGCTTAGCCAAATCAAAGAAATCATTTAATAACGATTGAAGCTTCTGTCCTTTTTGGTGTGTAATTTTTAAAAACGTCTGTCGTTCTTCCTCCGTTAAACTCGGATCTTCCCGTATAGCTTGTACATAACCAAGTAAAGACGTCAACGGGGTTTTAAGATCATGTGACATGTTTGCCGTCAGTTGTCTTCTCGATTTATCCAAGTAATTCATGTGTTCCATATTGGCTTGAAATTTATTAATGAATATATTGCATTCCTTCACCAACTGCGCCACGGTACGATAACGTGTTTGTAGTCTGATCCGCTGATTAAAGTCTCCCTTATTCACTTCAAAAAGATCGCAATAAATGCGGCGAACTTGCCGAAGCAAACGTAAGTGCTGGAAAGCTAGGACCGTAAAGCAAAATAACGTCATTAGAAAAAGCCAAAGCATCATGTTATGTCTTCATCTCCAAGCTTATAACCGATTCCCCAAACCGTTTGAATGTACTTGGGATTTGAAGGGTCTGGCTCTATTTTTTCACGAAGGCGGCGAATGTGCACCATAATTTTATTCTCATCGGTATTGAGATAAGACTCACCCCAAATGTTCTCAAATAAATATTCCTTTGTGAAAACCTTTTTGGGATTAGACATCAACAATTTTAAAATTTGACATTCTTTTTCTCTTAAAGATGTCGTGTCGTCTCCAATTTCGACTACGTAGGCATTAAGATCAAGCGTCATATCCCCATACGTAAGATAATGATCCGTTTGGTCATTGCCAGATAAATTGTACTGGGTAAAGCGTCGAAGTTGAGCCTTTACCCTTGCGATCACCTCACTCATATTAAAGGGTTTAGTGATGTAATCATCGGATCCTAAATTTAATCCTACAACTTTATCTTGGCTTTCATCCTTGGCAGATAGGATAATCACTGGTGTATTTTTTTCAGAACGTATTTTTCGCAGGATTTCAAACCCATCAATGCCCGGCAACATCAAATCCAATACGACTAATTCGAAGGAATACGTAGAGAGCTTTTGAAAAGCCTCTTCTCCTGTATAAGCAGGAAATACTTGAAACATTTCTTTACGTAAATATTTACATAACAACTGATTGGTTTCATAATCATCTTCAACAACAAGGATTTTCGCTGACATTACCTTCATTCCTTTAATCGAAGTAGTTAAACAGCTGGTATGAGGATTATGCTAGCCATCCTCTTTAACCATCTTTTTTATAAAGAATAAAGCTAAGAACCAAAGGAACGACAAAAACAATGAAAAGAGAAATTAACGCCTTAGCTATATCCGCATCCAGTATACCAAGAATATCGTAGGTCACAAGAGTGGGGATTGACCAAGGATAATACGCTCCCAATCCGAGCGAAGTGACTAAACCACTGGAAAAACCAGCAATCACAGCCACCGCGATACCTCCGATCATATTTCGTCCCGCAATGCTTATCATAATGATAATGGGTGCCAAAGCCATTTGCATGCCAGCTGCGACCACGTAAAGAAAAATGTAATTATATAACTCATTGGGGGATGAAACCCCCGCGGCTACACCAATTCCGACCGTGAATAAAAACAATGAAATAGCACCCAATAAAATCAATAAAAAGATAAGGAACATCTTACTCCATAAAATTTTAGCCCTAGAAATTGGATAAGTAAATAACTGATCCACAATATGATGACGATAGTCATTTGTCACAATAAATGCTGTCACAATGGCAAATAATGGGGCGCCAAGTAAAAGATTAAAATTTGTAATCGTACCTTGAAGCAACGCCCCCATCGTTATAGGGTCCGTACTGGCATTTTGCGTCATAACATAACTTAAACAGGCATTTACCGCCGTACAAACAAGAATTAATAAAATAAGTTTTGACCGTTTAATTTTTAGCGATTCAATATATACCGTTTCAAACATGTGATTTCTCCCTAACTGATCATATACTTTGAGTCTCATACGTTATTGCTTAGTCACCATCGACATCGGCTTTCTCATATAAGAACATACTTAGTAATAATGCGACTGAAAAAACAATTATTAATACAGCAATGGCAATAGCAACATTTAAATCACCGTAATTACCATAATCCGTCAATGCAAAAATAATTCGTGTAGGCGCCGCCCAAGGAAAAACAGTCGCCCATTGAGATCCCAAGCCCACACCGGCAACAATAACGCCAAAAATCGCTACTATTATAGGTGCAATAATAGTCTTAGTCGTTATACTGACCACAACGGTTATCGGCACAAGAGAGAATTGCATCAGTATCGATAAACCATAAAGTTGTAAATAAGAAGATATCAAACCATTGGATAATGAACTAACGATATTGGCTTGTTTACCAATTTCAGCAATCATTAACGTCAAACACATTGAAAAGATAAATGTTAAAACAATGTAGATGAAAATCACCATTAATTTACTCAATAAAAACTGTCCTCGCCGACCTGGGGAGGTAAAAAGATGATTAATGGTTTTTAATTGATATTCTCTCACAAATACTTCGCCTGTAATTAATGCAAAAAGTGGCAATCCAATCATTAAATTCAAAAAGATCACATTGCCTTGAAAAAGTTGGCTTACATCAATCATATTTCCTGTTGCCAGGTACTCTACATAAGCCGGACCAAAGGATAAGATAACAGGCGCTAACGTAGCTAAAGGAATGAGAAGAAGCATGATGGACCTTTTTAATTTTAGTAGCTCAGCAACAACGTTTGTCATTCTGCTCCACCCTCAGTTAAATGAATAAAGTAATCCTCCAGGGTATCTGTAGAAACATTGATTTTTTTAATTCCTACCTGATTTTCCATAAGCACCTGATTAATCGTTTCAGATTCATTCGTTCTTTCATAGATCCGGATCATGTTTTGTTCCATGACCTGGTATTGTTCAATATTTAATTTCTGTTCAAGAAGCATAGAAGCTTTTTGGGCATCGTTTACGTCTAATTCGATATAATGGCGATTCTTTTGATTAATTTCATCTAGGGTAAGCTCCTTAAGGAGTTTTCCTTGATGAATAATACCGACGGTGGTAGCTAAATGCTCTATTTCACTTAAGATGTGACTGGAAATAAGAACGGTAATCTGGTGCGTTTCCACCAACTCCAAAATGAGTTGGCGAATTTCTTTAATTCCTCTGGGATCTAGGCCATTTGTTGGTTCGTCCAAAATTAATAAGGACGGATGATGTAATAAAGCTTGAGCGAGCCCTAGTCTTTGCTTCATGCCAAGCGAATAATTTTTGACTTTTCGTTTCTTAACCTCTAATAATCCAACCAGTTCAAGTGCTTCATCAATTGAAGACTTTTCCTGTACCCCCATATATCGACGATGAATATCCAAATTTTCTTCTCCCGTTAAATTGGGATAAGCACCGGGTGTCTCAATAATCGATCCAATTCTTTCAAACGGACGTTGGTCATTCCCTTTCACGTGCTTTCCAAACATTTCTATACTTCCCGACGATGGTTGTATGAGTCCCATAATCATACGAATAGCCGTCGTTTTTCCAGCCCCATTTTTCCCCAAAAATCCGTAGATTTCTCCTTTACGAATATTAATATTGACGTCCTTTACTGGGGTATTATGCTTAAACTGTTTTGTCAATTTGTGTGTTCTGAGTACATAATCCATCATGCCATAACTCCTTTGATTCAGTATAATGCCATTATAAACAGCAAATCTTTCTCTTCTCTTACACATTTCTTAACCATTTCTTAAATCTTGAATGGTTTTATTCCTCGTCATGAATTGCTGAAACTTCTCCAAAACATAGAGTTGTACATATGCCGCTGATAAATATTCTAAAAATTATAAATTATATCATCATCTTGACCCAGCAATTGGAAGCGTTTATCATTATATTCAACATTTAATTGATAATGATTTTCATTATCAATTATGCTCTTTTATAAAAAAACGGAGGTGAACGCATCAGCCGTGTGCTTAGAAAATAAAATTGCTGTCGTCACTGGGGCATAGGTAAGGATACAGCAAATGCTTTACAGCGCCACGGTTCCCGTATATCTGCGATAGAGCAACACCCTTCAAAATCACAGATACTGTATTATTTCTCACTCCCAACCGTTCTTCACATATGACGATGCAAGAATTATGCGTAGATGGTGGCGCAACACTTGGCTGTTAAACATTTAAATGGAGGAATTGGAATGATTAAAACGGAATTAAAAACGAACCCTTCCCAACATCAATATCGTGATTATTCTTTTTATTTAGAAGCCCCCAATTATACAATTTCAGCTCATAATGTCACCCATGAAATTCATGACTACAATGCTCATGCACCATTAAAACATCAAGTTACCGATCACTTTGAGCAAGCCAAAAAACTCGGAATTCATTCGCCTTATATTGTCGGGGCCTTTCCTTTTGAAACAGACAAACCACCATACTTATTCATTCCGGAAAAAGTTCATATAACTTCAAAGTCTCAAAGAACAGGGAAGAAACAACCGTTGTCACCTTTTCAAAACGCTCCTCGCCTTACAGAAACGCCTTCTCGAAAGGAATACATGAATCTTGTCGATGAAGCTCTTCACAAAATGAATACGAGTGACCTTAAAAAAGTTGTTCTCAGCCGGACGTTACAAATCGAGTCAGATGACGTTATCGGGATTGATGAATTAATCACTAATTTGGCCGAACACAACCCCGAAGGCTATACATTCTCTACTGATTTGGGAAATGAAAAAAAACTCACCGGTGCTAGTCCTGAATTACTCGTTTCTCTTTATCAAGGATTAGTTACTGCAAATCCTTTGGCAGGTTCTAGACCCCGTTCCAATGATCCGATCGAAGACCGAAGAAGAGCTGATGAATTGCGTCATTCCAGTAAAGACCATCATGAGCATAAACTCGTCATCGACACAGTAGCTGAGGCACTGCAACCACTGTGCGTTGATATGAGCATTCCTAAAATGCCTGAACTTATCCAGACGGAAACCATGTGGCATTTATCTACGGAGGTCACTGGAAAAGTCGATCCTAAACAAAACCTTACGTCTGTTGATCTGGCACTCGCTTTACATCCAACTCCTGCAATATGTGGAACACCCGAGCATTTGGCGAAAGATCAGATAAAAGCCGAACCCTTTGACCGTAATTTCTTTACCGGCATGGTTGGATGGAACAACTATGAAGGAGATGGCGAGTGGGTTGTTTCCATTCGGTGTGCGGAAGTTAGTTCTCATAACATACAGCTTTTCGCCGGTGCCGGTATTGTAGAAGGTTCTCATCCTGAAGACGAATTGAGAGAGACATCGGCAAAGTTTGAAACGATGCTACGGGCTATGGGCTCAAAAACGATGGAGTGATAAATCATGACGAGAGAAGAAATCCCTACTTGGCCACAATCTTTTATTGACTACTATATCGAACAAGGATGTTGGGAAGGTGAAACTTTCGGTGATATTCTTAGTCGATTAAACAACCTCTACCAAGAAAAAATTGCAGTTAAAGACCATACGAGTGCCCTAAGTTATCGAGCGTTAGATGAGCGCGTTCATCAACTAGCCTCCGGTCTTTTATACCTTGGTATTCAGCCACAAGATCGTGTCATTATACAATTGCCAAATTCGATTGCTTTCGTTGAAATAATCTTTGCTCTATTTCGCATTGGAGCGTTGCCGGTATTCACCCTGCCTGCTCACCGATGGAGTGAACTTAGCTATATTGCTGAAAAAAGTGAAGCTGTAGCGTATGTGGTGCCTGACCAATATGATGGGTTCGGTTACTTACCTCTTGCACGTACAATTAACAAAAACATTGAATCCATACAAAACGTCATTGTCGTCGGGGAAGAAGCTGAATTCACGAATTATCATTCGTTATTCATGGAGACACAACCTATGCCTGCCGTAAGCGCAGATTCTGTCGCATTCCTTCAACTCTCCGGCGGGAGTACAGGGCTGCCAAAACTCATACCAAGAACGCACAATGACTATATTTACAGTTTAAAAAAGAGTAATGAAATTTGTCAGATGACAACTGCGTCCATCTATTTGGCCGTACTGCCAGCCGCTCACAATTTCACGCTAAGCTCGCCGGGTATTCTTGGAACTTTGCTGGCTGGCGGTAAAGTCATTCTTTCTCCCAGCGGGAGTCCCGAAGTAGCCTTTCCGTTAATGGAAAAAGAGCGAGTCACCATCACAGGTTTAGTGCCTCATTTGGCCCTTCTATGGTTAGATGCAGCCCCACGGCGGTCGTTCGATTTTTCGAGTTTGGAAGTGATGCAAGTAGGTGGTGCGAAGTTTGGTTCTGAAGCCGCAAAACGTGTCACGCCTACGTTCAATTGTACATTACAACAAGTATTCGGAATGGCAGAAGGGCTCGTGAACTATACACGTCTGGATGATCCGGCTGAAGTCATAATTCATACCCAAGGACGGCCAATGTCTGAGTACGATGAAATTCTCGTCGTCAACGCAAACGACGAGCCCGTGGGAGTAAATCAACCGGGCGAGCTCTTGACTCGCGGACCATATACGATTCGAGGCTACTATAAAGCACAGGAACATAATAAAAAGGCGTTCACCGAAAACGGATTTTACCGGACCGGAGACATTGTATGTGTAGATGAACATGGCTACATCACAGTCACGGGGCGCGAGAAAGATCAAATCAATCGAGGTGGCGAAAAAATTGCCGCTGAAGAAGTTGAAAACCATCTGATTGCACATGAGCAAATATTTGATGCAGCGATTGTATCGATGCCCGACGCTTTCTTAGGCGAAAAATCTTGTGCCTATATGATTTCTAAGAGTGAAGAAATGGACGATTCAGAGTTACGAACTTATTTGAGAGACCGAGGCATGGCTGTTTACAAAATCCCGGATCGATTTATTTGGGTAAACGAATTCCCGCAATCAGGTGTAGGAAAAACGAGCAAGAAAGATCTGAGAGAAGCAATTAAAGAATTTTATAACACAAACTTATAAAGAAATCGAGAAAGGTAGATGAAAATATGCCAATTCCAAAAATCGAATCTTATTCTATGCCTAATCAATCGGACATTCCAACATCAAAGCTTAACTGGTCTGTACATCCGGGACGTGCAGCACTCCTCATTCATGATATGCAGGAATACTTTTTAAACGCCTATGATCAGCAAGCGGACCCTTATACGACGCTCGTGGACAATATAACAGAACTAAAACAAGTTTGTACCACACTCGGCATCCCTATCATCTATTCTGCCCAGCCGAGAAATCAAAAGAAAGAAGAACGCGGTCTATTGCAAGATTTTTGGGGTGATGGCATTCCAAATGATCCTAAGGCTGAAAAAATTATCGAAGCACTTTCTCCGGACGACATGGATATACGAATCACGAAATGGCGATACAGCGCTTTCCAAAAAACATCTCTTTTTGAGGATCTGAAAAAACAAGGGAGAGATCAACTAATCATCACAGGTGTATACGCCCATATTGGTTGCATGTTAACAGCGGCTGAAGCATTCATGAAAGACTTTCAAACCTTTTTTATCGCAGATGCACTTGCAGACTTCTCACTCGAGGATCATCACATGGCTTTACAATACGCGCATAAAAGGTGTGCAGTCGTTGAAACAAATGAACGAATCAGACAACAGCTGCAAGATCAACGTCAAGACTTCTCCTTTTTACCGAAAACGAAAATCGCTGTTCATCGCCAAGTTGCCCAATTGATGGAACGCTCACCTGCAGACATTCGTGATGACGAGAGTTTAATTATACAAGGGTTGGATTCCCTGCGGATGATGATCCTTGCTGAAGGTTGGCGTCATGCAGGAGCAGACATTAGCCTTTTGGACCTTGTTGAAACCCCTACGATCAATGCTTGGTGGAGCTTATTAGCAAAAGAAGAAGTCTTTCTCAACACACCTAATACAGATTACGACGTATAGGAGGACGTTACCATGACGGAGACAGTCACGCCAAAACCACTCACCGGCGCGCAGGCCGGAATATGGTACTCTCAACAACTGGATCCGAACAACCCAACGTACAATACCGCAGAATACTTGGAGATTAAGGGAGGTCTGAACATACAGCAATTTATATCTGCCATCCAAACAAGCTTAAGCGAAGCTAACGGATTACACGTTTCTTTCTATGAAGCGGATGGAGAACTTCTGCAACGACCTCACAAACAAAACGTAAATGTCGATCATATTGATGTAACCCAAGAGAAAGACGCTGAGCTTGCTGCACAGTCATGGATGAAAAAAGATCTTGAACATCCTGTTCAATTAGAATCAGACGCATTATTTCGAACAGCACTTATCCAACTCGATAAAAATCATTACTACTGGTTTTTAAGAATTCATCATATTGCAGCGGACGGGTATGCTTTTTCGCTCTTAATGCAGCGTACAGTTAACCTTTATTCGGCGTTACTGCAAGACAAGCCGTCCCCTACGCCTTTTCATTCTTATGATGATTGGATTCAAGCAGACCAAGATTACGTAAATTCACAAACCATAGAAAAAGACCGTAAGTTCTGGTTGGATAAATTTCAAGATAACCCCTCCATCCAAAGTTTAAAAGAGCCTGCAAAATCAATGGGGTATTCAGTAAATAGAGAACGTGGGAACGTTCCGGCCGAACAAACGACATTGCTCGCAAAAGAATACGGTGGATGGACCGAAACGATTGTTGCAGCATTTGCCGTTTACTTGCACAAATTAAAAGGAATTGAAGATATCGTTCTTGGTTTTCCAATCATGGGGAGGTTCGGAAATGCTTCGCAATACGTTCCTACAACCGTCATGAACACGGTACCTTTAAGAATCATTATAAATGAGAAGTTGTCATTAAAAGAACTGGTTTCAAACGTTCACTTCGAAATACAAAAGGCAAAGAAAAACGGGGGCTATCGCCATGAACATTTGAGGCGGGATTTAAGCAAAGTCGGTCATTACAATCGATTATTTGGACCTATTGTAAATGTGATGCCGTTCCATCTTCACCCTAAGATTGAAGGTTGTGAGACAGAACTGCACCGCCTGTCTGCAGGTCCGACAGAAGATATAACCGCCCATTTCTATACCAATTACGATAGCTCGCTACTCGTAGATATTGATGGCCACCCTGATATTTACAAGCCCCACGAACTTAAGCGTCATCTTCAAAGACTGCTCGACCTCATTAAGCAATTCGCTAATACAGGGAATGGCGAGCTGATTCAGCACCTATCCGTTCTTCCTCGCGAAGAATACGATCAGCTAATGCGTATAGGTACTGGTCCTGTACACCAATGGTCATCAGCGTTCTTTTTAGATGACATTGAGGGTTGGGATAATGTAAGCGAAAGAGCAATTGTTTGCGGCAACCATGAAATGAGTTACGAAGAGCTGCGTAAAGAAGTGGCCCGTTATGCAAACTTTTTCGTAGAACAAGGCATTCAAGAAGGCAGTTATGTAGCCATTGCGCTGCCACGATCCATTGATATGGTAGCGATAATGCTCGGGACATTAAAGGCGGGAGCTGCTTATTTGCCATTGGACCCTGATTACCCGGCTGAACGACTAACCTATATGGTACAAGATACAAAACCAACTTGTTTAATGACCACAACCCATTGTTTATGGTCAAAAAACCTGGATACACCAACATACTTTATCGATGAGCAGACATTCCAAAAAACGCTACATGACTATTCAAGTAAATTTGTGCAACATCGCGTACCGAAACACTGCAATCCTGCATATGTGATTTACACTTCCGGATCCACCGGACGCCCGAAAGGAGTCGTTGTATCAAGGCAAGCTTTACTAAACTTTTTGGAATCGATGAACACAACATTCAATTTAAAACCAAGCGACCGTTTCTTAGCTGTCACTACGATTGGATTCGATATTTCAGCATTAGAGCTTTATCTGCCTTTGATGAACGGTTCAACCCTTTTTATCGCTGAAAAAGAAGTGGTCCAAGACCCTAAAAAACTCGACTCCCAGGTCACTTCTGCCAGTATCTCCGTTATGCAAGCAACACCAACATTGTGGCAGACGCTCGTCCATTATTATCCTGACTCTCTTAAAGGATTACGAGTACTTGTTGGCGGTGAAGCATTGCCGGAGTCATTAAAGGAAAAGCTCTTAGCATTACAATGCGAGGTAACAAATTTATTCGGCCCTACCGAAACGACCATCTGGTCAACGCTAAAGAAAGTTACAACGGATGAAATCGGTGTGAATACCGTCGGTTTGCCAATCAGTAATACTGATATTTTTGTTCTTGATCATCATTTACAGCCTATGCCTGCCGGTGTTACCGGTGAACTGTATATTGGGGGTGACGGACTGGCAATCGGTTATCTGAATCGCCCCTCTTTAACGGCCGATCGCTTTATCGCGAACCCGTTCAGCACAGACGGATCCAGGCTCTATCGAACCGGTGATTTAGCAACATGGGATGAGAAGTATGGTCTGATTCATAAAGGCAGAATCGACCATCAGGTGAAAATTCGAGGATTTCGCATAGAAATTGGGGAAATTGAAAACGCATTAACGGCATTATCAGGAATTAAACAAGTAGCTGTCCAAGCGATCGAAGTGAATGATGAACAGCAACTGATCGGGTATATTGTGCAAGATGATAAATACAACGCGGAATTATGGGACGAAAAACTGCGTACCACACTGCAATTAACGCTACCGGATTATATGATCCCTGTTCAATTTGTTCACTTAAATGAATTGCCTTTAACAGAAAACAGAAAAATCGATCGGAAAGCACTGCCTATGCCAAATGTTGAACATCAAGAAAGCCACTTATTACCGCCACGAACAGATGATGAAGTCATGATGTCTCAGCTATTCAAGAATGCCCTTCGTTTAAATAACGATATTAGCATGAATCAGAATTTCTTTACACTGGGCGGTCATTCTTTAAAAGCTGTTGAGTTATCAAGAAGTATCCAAAACCATTTCGGTAAAGCAGTGAGCATAGCAGATATATTCGAGTTCCCAACCATTGAAGGACTTTGCCAAAGACTTCATGATATGAATCCTATTACAACACCAATTGTACCTACACATAATCACAAAGATATTGTACCTTTAACAGTCGAACAAGAACGCCTATGGTTTCTCCATCAATTTGAAGGGCCAAACTCGGCATATAATATACCATTCGTCGTTAAAATGAAGGAGGGCGAACTTGACGAGCAACTTATACGGGTTGCTTTAGGCGATGTGATCACTCGCCATGCCATGTTAGGCGCCTCATTTTTTGAACAAAATCATAAGCCTGTTCAACAGTTACAACCAGGCGATGATCAACCATTTATAACAAATATTCACCTTAACGATGAGGATCTTGAGACAGTCCTAAATGATCTAAGCCAGTATACGTTTAACCTTGAAAACGATCATCCGTTGCGCGTATTTATCATTCATGGGAATGAATCTATCCAAGCGGTTCTCTTTTTATTCCACCACATCATTTTAGATGGCTGGTCGCTATCGACCTTCGCAAATGACTTCAGTGCCGCTTACAATGCTCATAAACGCGGAACATCGGCTTCTTTCGATACGCCTTCCATTGATTATATTGATTATATGCGTTGGCAGAAGCGTTGGTTTAGCGAACATCAACAAACATTAACTGATCAATTATCATTCTGGAAAAATGAACTGCACAATGTACCGGAAGAGATTCAATTACCAACAGACGGAAACCGGGATCCATCTCTCAAAATGAGTGCGCGATATGAATCAGTAGAACTAGACGAATCATCCGTTGCGCGATTGGAAACCATTGCCCAAGAGCAAGGCACCAGTTTATTCACTGTTCTTTTTACAGCTTACTCGATTCTATTGAACAAAATGGGAGCAGGAAATGATCTCCCCATTGGCTTGCCGGTAACAGGAAGAAATCATGCGCAAACGGATTCACTGCTCGGATTGTTTGTAAAGACGCTTGTTGTTCGCACAAAACCAAACGAGCACGCTCGTTTCATTGATGTGCTTGCTCAAGTACAAGAACGAATCCAAAGCGCTCATAAACATCAGGATGTTCCCTTTGAGCAAATTGTCGAAGCTGTTAATCCGACAAGAGTAAAAGGTAGAAATCCATTGTTTCAGGTAATGTTTGCCTATCAAAATCTCCCGGATTTTTCATTATCCATCGATGATGTAACCGTTGAGGAGACCATTTATCCTACAGGCCATGCGAAGTTCGACCTCTCTTTAGAACTGTCAGAAGTACATTCCTCTCATGGTAACAAAAGGGTGAAGGGCATGTTTGAATACCGTCGCGACCTGTTTCATGAAAATACCATTCAAAAACTCAAAACCTATTTTATCCGTATTTTAGAAACCGTATGTTCCACCCCGGCGATCAAGATTGATGGTATCGACGTATTAAACAAAAGGGAGATTGCAGCGCTCACAACATCCAAAACACCGAATCCGGTTCCTGTATCAGATACGATTGTGGATCATTTCGAACGACAAGCGAAGCAACACCCACAAAAATGCGCATTATCATTCGAGGGCAAACAGTTGTCTTATCAAGATGTAAACGAAAAATCAAACCAACTCGCACGTTGTTTACGTGAAAAAGGCGTCGGCGGGAACGGGTTCGCCGCCATTTCACTTCCAAGGTCATTGAATATGATCGTTGCAATCCTTGGCACGTTAAAAGCCGGGGCAGCCTATGTACCAATTGATCCAAACTATCCAGCCGATCGAAAGGAATATTTAGTTTCCGACTCGCGTCCATCGGTCATCATTACGAATGCAGAAACCAGCATAAATATTTTTCACTCTATCGATGCCGAAACGATTGTTCTAGATAATGAAAATGTCCAGCAAGAATTGAAGTCAAAATCAAAAACCAATCTGCAACCTAATGAAAGAAATACGACACTAGATCCAGAGAACCCGGCTTACGTGATATATACATCAGGATCTACAGGAAAACCGAAAGGTGTCGTCATTACACATGCAAACGTAGTGCGACTATTCCGTTCAACGGATCAATGGTTCTCGTTTGATCATCATGATACATGGCCATTATTTCACTCTTACGCATTTGACTTTTCTGTATGGGAAATATGGGGAGCCCTGTTACATGGAGGTAAATTAGTGATCGTTCCATACGAAACGAGTCGTGATCCACATTCTTTTCGAGCGTTGCTCCAGGATGAAGACGTGACGGTCCTGAATCAAACTCCTTCTGCTTTTTATCCGTTGTTAGAAGTTGATAAAGGCTTTCAACAACCAACACTTTCAAGTTTACGATTTATTATTTTCGGAGGTGAAGCATTAGATTTAGGCAAGTTTGCAGGTTGGTATGACCGCTATGCACCAGATCAGCCTTGTTTAATTAATATGTATGGGATTACCGAAACGACCGTACATGTCAGTTATGTAAAGTTAAACGAAAACGACCTAAATCAGCGAGGAAGCATCATTGGCGATTCCATCCCTGACCTTGCCATCTACATTTTGGATGACCAACTGCGACCTGTTCCTCCGGGCACAACAGGTGAAATGTATGTAACAGGCAGCGGATTGGCTAAAGGATACCTTGGAAAGCCCGCATTAACGGCAACCCGTTTTATCGCAAATCCATATGCAATTAATGAAAGAATGTATCGGACCGGGGACCTTGCGAAATGGAGAAGTGATGGCCGGATCGAATATTTAGGTCGAATCGACCATCAGATTAAGCTTCGTGGCTTCCGCATTGAATTAGGAGAAATCAATCATACACTTTCGAGGATTCCGGGCATTGAACAGTGTGCGACGATCCTAAGAGAAGATCACCCCGGCGATCAGCGGCTCGTCACCTATATCGTTCATCACCAACACGATCAAAATGATGAGGGTCTTATCTCTTATGTCAAAAAAGAAGCAAAGAAGGTTCTCCCTGACTATATGCTACCGTCTCATTATGTTAGCGTGGATCAATTGCCGCTGACAACGAATGGAAAGCTTGACCAGAAAGCACTGCCAAAACCTGTACAGAAAATAGCGCAAACGACAAGTCCACGCACTCCCCAAGAAGAAGTGCTGTGTCAATTATTCGAGGAAACACTAGGAATAGACCAAATCGGAATCTATGATAGCTTTTTCGAATGCGGCGGGCATTCGTTGCTCGCTATTCAGCTCATTCGAAAAATAAATCATCATTTTAACGACAACCTTTCAATTCGATCATTGTTTGAAGCGCCTGAAGTTGCCGAACTAGCGGAATTGCTTAATAGTGATCATTCTCAAAGTGAGTTGGATGTTATGCTTCCCCTACGTAAAAGCGGAAACAGCACCCCCCTCTTTTGTATTCATCCAGCCGGCGGACTTAGCTGGTGTTATGCAGGGTTAATAAAGTCGATCGATGATGTTCCGATTTACGGTCTTCAAGCCAGAGGCATTTTGCATCAAGACACCATCGCACGTTCGCTAGATGAACTGGTTGACGATTATGTAACGCATATGCGACATACGCAACCTGAAGGGCCTTATCGCCTCCTCGGCTGGTCTCTCGGCGGGAATATTGCTTTTGAGATTGCTTGCCGGTTGAGAACGATTGGCGAGAGAGTCGAATTACTTGCAATTTTAGATTCATATCCAAGTCACATGCTTCCATTTAGTGAAATACCAGATGAATTGGAAGCCATCAATGCTTTATTAGCTATGGGAGGATATGACATCGAATCAATCGATGATGACAATATTACGCTCGCAAAAGCAATTTCTTGGTTAAAAAATGAGAACAGTGCATTGGCAAGCTTAGATAAAGACACCTTGTATCGATTAAAGGATACGTTCATAAATTCCATCAAGCTTCTTCATACGCATGATCTTAAACGCTATGATGGCGATGTTCTCTTTTTCCGATCTACCGTCCTCCCATCATGGATTGAACCTATTTCCATGTCTGAGTGGCAATCTTATATCACCGGAGACCTCAAAGTACACGATGTTTATTGCAAACATAAAGACATGTGCCAGCCAAAGCCGGTTAAAGAAATTGGAGAAGTTGTGGCAAATCATTTAACTAAAATGGAGAAAGGAAGGGGACACACATGAATGACCCTCGCGAGAATGAGGACGAACAATATCGCGTATTAATGAATCAAAATGGACAATACTCGATTTGGCGAATCGATCTTCCTGTCCCTGATGGATGGACTATTGTATTCGAACAAAATTATAATGCTTGTTTGGAATATATCGATACTCATTGGAAAGAACTGTATCGGCCTGACGGGACAAAATAAATGTGATTAAACGTGAACGAATTGTACTGTGCACTGTCTATGTCATGGCGATGTTTATGGTTGCAATGGATACAACGATCGTAAACATCGCTATACCAACAATATCTTCTGATCTTCAGGTGCGTCCTGCATCAGTAAGTATGATTAATATCGGTTATTTAGTCAGTCTCGCAATCTTTCTGCCGACTGCCGGTTGGCTAAGCCAACGATTTGGCTCAAAGAAGGTTTTCTTCGTTGCTTTAGCCTTATTTTCAACGTCTTCTTTATTTTGCGCGTTGGCAGGAAACATTAAAATGTTAAGCATCGCCCGTATTGCTCAAGGGGCGGCAGGTGCAATGATCGCTCCAATTGGCATGGCCATGATCTACCGTACATTTACAGCGGAAGAGAGACCACAATTAGCAAGAATGCTTATCGTACCGATGGCTCTGGCTCCGGCTTTAGGTCCGGTTGTGGGAGGCGTTATCATTGAGGAATTCACGTGGCGATGGATCTTTATAATTAACATCCCAATTAGTGCGATCGCGATTACCCTGGGCGTTATTTACCTTCAGGAATTTACAAGTCAAATGGAAAAGAAATTTGACTTTAGAGGATTCCTCCTTCTTTGTCCGGGACTTGGACTTACGATATTCGGATTAAGTCAGACGCATGTTTTCGGGTGGGATTCTCCAATCATAGCCACTTGCACACTTCTGGGAATGTGCCTTCTATTATGTTGGATGTTCACTTATCAAAAGACAGTACAACCTTTGTTGGATCTAAGTGCCCATTCTGATCGTTTATATCGCCGAATGACGTTCATTATGGCTTGTTCTCAAGCCGCCTTACACGGTTTCTTATTCGCTTTTCCTTTAATGTATCAACGCACAATGGACGCCACTGCCCTCGAAGCAGGACTTATTATATTCCCGGAGGCTCTTGGTTTAATGCTTGCCTCTCAACTCGTCCCCTTGTCAAATAAAAAATGGGGGCCCAGGCTCGTCATTTCTACGGGGTTGGTTGTAACCATTTTTATTTTAATAAGTTTAAGTCAAATCACACCACACACGAATGAATGGTACTTACGGGGATTCCTATTTCTGATTGGTTTCTTTCTCGGTCATACTGTAGGAACCATTCAAGTAACTGCATTTGCACGAATTCAAAATGAGAACATGTCTAACGCGACAACTTTATTCCAAGTTCAAAACCGGACGAGCTCAGCTATGGGAATAGCTCTGTTAGCGTTCGTGATGGAAATAGGAAGTGAAACAATGAGCTACTCCCTTGCACTTATCAGCGCAGCTTGTGTGCTCAGTATTGGTTTAATCATCGCCCAGTCAATTAAAAATGAAGATACCGACATCGTATTTCAACCTTCAAAAGAACGTGAACATATCGAAACCGATACAAAAACTACACATTCACAAAGATAAGGGGGCGTACATGCCCGATATATACTTGCATAAACGACCTGAATGCTTAACAAACGATACCGTTCATCACCTGCTTATACACCTACCATGTGAAGAACATGCCCGTATAAAAAAACAAAAGAAGCAATTGATTGACCAATACAGGTCAGCTGCCGGCGTTTTACTTGCGATGCATATGTTTGATCTTTACTGCGGTCATAAAAATTATCATTTTCAAAGAAATGCAAACGGAAAGCCAATCATTAAATCAGACACGCCATTCGCTTTTAATCTTTCACATTCCGGTCAATGGATTGCGGGGGTTGCAAGTATTGAACGGATGATCATTGGGATTGACATTGAAGAAATCAAACCCGTCCCAGGCTGGTTGATGAAGGATTCGAACATTTTCACTCATGATGAACGTCGCTGGTTATTCGAAAGTGAATGTCCAACAGAACGTTTTTATACACTATGGACCGCCAAAGAGAGTTGTCTAAAAGCCATGGGAACAGGTCTTGTCGATGAGTTACACAAAATCACCATTGATAATACGCGAAAATTCATTCGCAATAAGTTGGAGAACACTATCTATCACTTTATTCCCTATGATGAAATTCCACAGTACAAACTAACAGTATCAGCTCATCAGCCAATATCTCCAAGCCCGGTCACGTATGTTTCACAATCAGATTTGTTTGATGTTCCTTCTTAGGAGATAACAGGCCATTCGTATGATAGGGTCAATCAGAATTTATTTCTGGTTGGCCATTTTAATTGGATTTTTCAACAATAGTTCCATCATTATCCATCGGCTTGGATTAATCGACTCCCCCCGGCGGCGTCGCCAGTATGGCCAAATAAAAGACAATTGCAATGACCAATATGTAGCTGCCAATATACAACAATAATTGACGGTTCAAGTACTTGTGCATAAAGAGAACACTCGTCTCGTGTTGAAAAAGATTAATTTCTTTTATGAGGGCTTTCGCACGTTTATTTTGAAAGAAATATAGAATGGTTTCCACAAATAGACGGCAAAACATATAAAAAATAAGGAAAAAGGAACCGAGTACGTACATCTCCCATGGATCTTCCGTTGAAGATTCCAAGGCGAGCACAATTGTTGGAAATGCGAAAAAGAGAATAAACAATAACCACAAGAAAAAAACGGATATGATTCTAAGTAATGCCAATAAGCATCCTGGCGAAAATTCCAAACTCATCGCGCCAAGCATTTTGCTCACTCTAGCATAATCGATGTTCTCGCGGCTTTTTTGGACATAATCTTTAGCATAATACTGCCAATAGGCATTTCCGGTTCCTTGGTTAAAATAGCCCGGTTCATACTTAAAATAAAGATCGCGCCGTTTATATTTAACAGGCCGTTTCGGAGTGGCAGGGTCTCTAACTTTATTAATCCCTCTGCTTAGGAATCTGCTTACATGAAAGGATTCTTTGCTTTCTTCCTTCGATTCCGGAAGTTTCATTCTAAAAAAGCGGTCCCGTCTATATCTTCGTGGCCCACGGTACCCCCATAGCAATAAAATAAGGTATATAAGACATAGCATCATGACTATATTCGAAGGAATGCCTAACATAGTTGATCCTCACCTCCAGAAAACCCTAATCATACATAACCGGCGACAAGCATTTCTGCGTTGCTGTTTGTTGTCGATTGACATGTCAATCACCAATCAATCCCATATGGCGGTTCCGCTTGGCCAAGCAGGATATAGGTAATGCCTGTGAGGAGCACATAACTGACGATGTAGAAAGCAAATTGCCGATGAAGATATTTGTTGATGACATCGATCGTCGCCTCAGATTTTAACAGATTGAGTTCCTGGACGATTCGTTTTGACCGGCGAATCTGAACGGCATACTGGATCGTTTCCAAGATCAATCGACAACCCATATAGATAAGGATCATATAACCGCCGAGAGCAAGCAACTCCCATGGCGGGTTCGGATCATAAGATTGGTCCCCGATATGCTCCATAACGATCACTAAAGGCATAAAACCCACAGCAAAAAAATAAAAGAGAAAAAAAACAAAGTGGGACAGGAAGCGCAATGGCCACATCCGCCAGCCCGGTGACAGGTCGAGACTGATCACCCCGAGCATTTTCGCCATCTTGGCGTAATCGATTGTCTTCCGGCTGTTCAGGACACGGTCGGCAATGTAGTGAGACCAAGATGCCCCTGAACTCGTACCGGGAGGGCTGTACAAGTAATAAACATCTCTTCGCGCAGAATCCTTTATATCCCCCCGAATCGAGCCGTCGTTCGTTAACGGAAGTCCTTCATCAAACAATCTGCCGGCATTCACATCCTCCCTGCTGTCTTCATGGAACCCGGCGCCCTTCATCGAGAAAAATCGATCTCGCCTGTAACGCCTGGGGCCGCGCCAACCCCAGATCCATGCGGCTAGATAGATAGCAGCAAGCATCAAACATACATGCAACGGAATAAATTCCCCAAAAACGTCCACGTCATAACCCTCCGTTTGAAATTCCTCACGTCCAAATAATGATTCACTTTTTTGCGTCATATGCCATGCGTCGATCAAGCGTCATGATTGCCTTCCTCCCCGATGGGGATAAAAATCGTGTTTCCCTTGCTATCTTTCCATCCGTCAACACTCTTACCATTGTTTAAGTGGTCGATCAGCTGTGATTGATCTTTCAAGTTATCAGGTCTGATCATGGCTAGTATATTACCATTGGCATCCCTGATCATAAATTCATGTAAATCGCCGTCCATAGCCACTTCATTGACCTCATACAGAAACCAATCATTATTATCTCTCTTGATCCATGTTTGCATGGTGACCATTCCTTTCGTTTTTTTACAGCGTCATGCGAACGGTTTCTATCATATACCCCTTTTATGGTTTGACATAAACGGATGACATGTCGAAGTGTTGCGGATCATTCCCTTATGGCATTCATCATAGTCATCAGTGCCCATAATCGTTTTCTTTTTTTTACAATCATTATGAAATAGGAAAAGCGACCGCACAGAAGTGCAAGTCGCTTTCGGTTCCCTACTCGCCCAAATGTTAGGTCATGAATTAGCGCGCGGGCGCTTTTTTCATTACGATGAGCAAAATCCCAATAATGAGGATAGGCAACAAGAAATAGGATAGGCTTTGCCCGCCTTGCATCATCCATGAAAACAGCACAATCGCTACGGCAAAGATACCGATGCCGGGCAAGATCTTCCGAATATTCACGAACGTGAACTTGCTGAAGTGATTGATAATAAACAAAAGGAACGCGCCGATCAACAGAAACGCCACCACTTGGATCACGACGATGACCGCCATCGTTGACATTTAATACTTCCTCCCTCTATAATGCAATACCACATTTCGAATACAAAACAATTGGATCGCCACCGGAATGACCAACATGAATGTGATGCTATAGAAATTTTTCAAAAATCCAATAATGATCACTGCACCCATCCCGATGATGGCCATGATATTGATGCGGAGAAATTTGCGCATGCTCACGATTTGATGGAAAGCTTTCAACACGAAAATAAGCAACAGCAAGAACACAATAAACAAAAATCCAAACGATAGTAATAACCCAGTCAGACTGCTCATACGCTCACCTCTTCTTATGTAAACGTATGACAAGCCTCCGCTCCCTATGAAAAAAGTTTAGCCGTGGCGGCTAAACTTTTCGTTATTTTTCATATAGATCGACCAATTCGCCTTGCATAATATAACGATCAGGTGCGGCCCCGATATAATCGAACGGATAACACGTCGTCACCGTCAAAACCGGTTCGTCTTTTTCAACAATCACGGTTCGATCGTCTGCATCGGTAATCCAGATGTCATCAATTTCATATTCATAAATCCAGCCATCGAATTCCACCTGCATAACATCGCCTTCTTCAACATCTCCCATTTCAGTGAAAACCGTGTCTCTGTGGCCGCTTAAAACCGTGTGTTTTTGAACATTGGGGGTCTCCGTCCACTCGTCGGAAACATACATGCCAACGCCTTGATCGAGTGTTGCATCATCGGTGCCCCAAAAAACCTCAAAGCGGGAATCTATGGAGGGGATTTCAAGGGAAGCAATTTCATCACCTTTTTCAAATTCAAAAGATTTAGTTGGATCCGGTTCCGATTCCTCTTCCTCTTGTACAGGCTCAGGTTCAGGTTCGGGTTCAGGCTCGGGTGCCGGTTCAGACGCTTCCGCTTCTTCCTCAATAGACTCGACCGTTTGCGTGCTTTGCATCCAGTCATAACCGGCCCAACCTGCCAAGGCAAGCCCAAAGGCGATAAGCATATAGAAAAACACGCGCATTGCTACTAATCTCCTTTCACATAAGCGTAGGCGGTTGAATGCTACTCCTATCATAACTTGAAACACAAATAATCACAATCTTTTTTCATTACGAGCTTTTTACGCTGTACCGATCTTCCACTTTACGCATAACAGCAGGACTGGGTTCACCGCCTAGCCGCGTGTTTCAGAAGTTCTTTCTTTGAACTTTTCACATCATCTTCACGGGTTATAATGCATAATTGCTGAGCTTATATTCTTCGGCCAACACCATTTCTACGCCACAGGGAGGAGTGACAAACCTGTTCTCGTTCTCAAGCGGTGGGAAAGTGGTCTAATGGTTCAACAAACCGATTTTGTCCCATTATAGGAATAAAACAGTTCCCAATGGGACGATAACCCTCTTTTCGTCCCATTTTAGGAAGAAAAGTGACGACCAATGGTACAATAAACTCGATTTTGTCCCACAATAGGAAGGAAAACGAATTCCAATGGGACGATAAACCTGATTTTGTCGCTTAAATTCTGCCCCTCCCGATATCGTTCATATCAAACCACTCTTTTTAGGCCATGATTCATAGATATTCGGCTTATATCCGGCGACCGCTTTCCTCATTATTTGCCGTATTTTTTCGGAACACCACCAGAGGAAAGAATTTTTGAAACGCTCCCCTTCAACCTTTCCTTCCGCGAACCAGCAATTGCTTCTGATACTCGTTGATCATTCGTTTTTTATGCTCCAAAACAATCATGACCCGTCGCCACACCCACGGAAATAGGAAAAAGATGGTCAACCTATCATGATTTGTTACACTTGCGGACTTATCTGAATCCCAAGCAACGATTTGAGTACACTAAACCGATTTCTGAGGACTCATTTGCATCCCGGGCGACACAAGGAGTCTTCAAAGTCCAATCTCGAGGACTAATCTTATACACGATGCACATGCCGAAGACCTTTTTACGATATGGGATCGATGTTCCCGGACCGATCACTATAAGCACCGCCAATCTCCATGAGCCCGTTGTTTTTTTGGGGAGTTCTTTTCGCATTGCAGTCATCCCTTGTATGCCAAGGGCTCCGGGACAGCGCAATTAGCTAATGACGGCATCCTCCCGATTTTCCACAACCGGAACTTGCTGGCGGAGCAAACAAGAAACAGGTAACGCATAATCGATCAAAAGAGAGCTTTTTTAAATTGAATGATCCCCTGTTTTATTTCAGTTTCCGATAAACCTCCAAACCCAAGTAATAGCGAAGGGGAGCTGTGATTGTCCCTTTTCTCGTAATAAATCGAGGTTGGATAGACGTTCACATTGTGTTTTTCAGCTGCTTTGATTAGCTCTTCTTCACTCATGTTATTGTGCACTTTCAAGAGGATGTGCAAGCCCGATTGATCGCCAATAACCGTAACTCTTTCTCCCAGCTCTTGATGAATCGCTGCCATTAATGTCTTATGTTTGCTGCGGTATACGGTTCTCATTTTATTTAAGTGCCTTTCCCAGTAGCCATTTTTCATAAATTGAAATAAAATATTTTGATATAAACGAGGGACAGTTTGTTTATTCATCAACATCGTTTGCTGGTAATTGTTTTTCAATTCCCCAGGTAAGATCATGTAGCTTATACGCGCAGAGGGAATCAATGATTTGGAAAATGTCCCAAAGTAAATAACATTTTCTGAAGCGTCAATCCCCTGTAAACTTGGAATCGGCTTTCCTTTATATCTAAATTCGCCGTCATAATCATCTTCGATGATATATCCTCCTGTTTTTTCTGCCCATTTAAGGAGCTCCAACCTTCGCGAAATCGGCATAACGACCCCGGTAGGAAATTGGTGGGAAGGGGTAACATAGGCAATATTTGCCGAGCTATTCTTTAACCGTTCTACGTCGATCCCTTCTTCATCCAGAGGGATTGGATCAATAGACATGCTGTGGTTTTTCAACGCATGTTTCGTCCTATGGAAGCCCGGATCTTCAATTGCTACAACAGAATCCTTATCCATAAGCATACAAAGAATACCAACTAAGTATTGTGTCCCCGCCCCAATGACAATTTGGTCCGGGGAACATCGAACGCCTCGAGATTGGAAAAGATACATAGAAATCTCTTTACGTAAATTAAATTCGCCTTGAGGATCACCGTTTAATAAATGTTCCTCATCACTTAAACATTCGATACTAATTTTACGCCAAGTTTTGTGCGGGAAATGGTCCAAATCAATTTTCCCGGGATGAAAATCATACGCCATTTGCTTAGATAATGCTTCCATTGGGGGAAATGTTGGCGCATTTTCGGCAGGGAGTATATCGTACGCCACTTTTTGGACAAATAACCCTTTTCTAGGTTGGCTGTGAATATATCCTTCTGCTTTCAGCTGATCATATGCGGACTCGATTGTAAGTTGGCTAACTGCAAGGTGTTCAGCAAGTTTTCGCTTTGAAGGGAGCTTTGTTTCCTCCTCTATCCTACCCGACTGAATTTCTCGTTTGAAGTATTGATAGATTTGGAGATACAAAGGAGTGTTACTTTTAGCGTTTAAATGAATGGTGACTTCAAACATTGACCCTACCTCCGTTTTTCTATCTGGCATTGCTTAATGTAATGAATCTGGCTATTTTGATAATGCCAGTGTGACGTTATACTCATTTTATTCCTTATCACTACTTAATGATAGTGGTTAGATAAAATTCAAGGAGGGCTAAGTAAATGGATGTAAAAGAATTAATCTCTGAACATGAATGGTTGGAAGCGTTCCCGATTATGAATCAATTGCGTTCGCATCTTAACGAAAACGAATACGTGGAATTGGTGGCAGAGGCGAGTGAAAAAGACATGTACCGATTGTTTGCTTTATATGATCAAGGAGAGATCGTCGCTGTCACTGGATTCAAGCCTATGATAACCTTATACTACGGACGGTTTGTTTGGATTTGCGACTTAGTTACGGATGCAACTAAACGTTCAAAGGGGTACGGAGAAGAGCTTCTATCATTCGTGCACGAATGGGCATTAGAGAATAATTATGAAAGTGTTGCCCTTTCCTCGGGCTTACAACGCTACGATGCCCATCGCTTTTATGAAGCAAAAATGAAGTATGATAAAGCCAGCTATGTTTTTAAACGATCATTGAGTTAGTAGAAAAGGATGTGGCAACGATGAAAGCAGACCACCTTACAAAAGGAGATAAAGTGGGAATCATTTCCCCTTCCACCCCGGCACCGGTAAAGTTTCCCGAACGTTTTAAAAGAGGCAAAGCGTATTTGGAAAGCATGGGATTAGATTTAGTTGAGGGCTGTTGTACACATAAGGAACAGAGTTATCGGTCATCTACTATTCGTGATCGGGCAGAAGAAATAAACGAATTTATAAGAGATCCGGAAATTAAAGCCATTATCAGTACGATTGGAGGGATGAATTCGAACGCCTTATTGCCTTACATTGATTACAAAACCTTGAAAAAGCACCCAAAAATTATGATGGGTTACAGCGATGTCACAGCATTACTTTTGGGGATTTATCAAAAAACCGGGCTGCATACGTTTTATGGGCCTGCCGTTGTCCCCTCCTTTGGAGAATATCCAGAAATGCTTAAATCAGGTGCAGACTATGTAAAAAATGAATTATTTGCCGAAAAAAAAGCTCCCTATACACTTGAAGTACCTGATAAATGGACTGAAGAACTTATCGATTGGCATTCACAAGACAGGGCAAAAACGATGGTTACTAATGAAGGGTGGAAATGTGTCAGAAGTGGCAAAGCAAGCGGAAAACTAATCGGCGGCAACTTGAATGCAATGTTTGGCTTTATAGGTACGGCGTATTTCCCGGATCTAAATGACGCCATTCTATTTATCGAAGATTCTTTTAAAGACATGGCCACAGAAGAACGGTTGTTTTCCATGTTAAAACTCCACGGTGTTTTTGACCAAATCCAAGGGTTAATTATAGGCAAACATGAACATTTTGATGATCTTGGTTCTCCTTTCACGCAGGAAGACCTTTTACTTGAGGTCATCGGTGATCGAAGCTTCCCAATTCTGGAAAATGTTGATATCGGCCATACTTTCCCCTCTCATGTGTTCCCGATTGGAATTAAGGTAGAGTTAGACGCAGATAATGGGGACATTGTTTTTACTGAAAAGGGTGTTCATTAGGGATTAATTTTTCCTTAAGCAGCCAAAATAACCCCTTTATTAATGCAAGATTTTCATTTATGCTTGAAGTACTATACCCTTTTTTGGGATTATAGTCTCCTCTTGGTAAAAGCTCACCTTTTTGACAAGGTGAGCTTCATTTAAATGCTATGATATTAGAAGCTGCATGAAATCGATTGGAGACATTACAAATGGAAATTAGAACAGCAACTGAAAAAGACATAAGTGCATTAGCCGGACTGATGGAGCATTTAGGGTATCCAACGACTACCGAGGAAATGAATTTAAGATTTAGCAATATAGAATCACACCCCGACTATCACACTTTGATCGCTTCATATAATGATAAAACCGTGGGAATGGTCAGTTTAGCTAAAAGCTTTTTTTATGAAGCGGATGGCATATATGTTCGAATCGTAGCCATCGTTGTAGATCCCGACTATCAAAACCTTGGAATTGGAAAAGAACTCATTAAAGCAGCAGAAAATTGGGCAAGAATGATTGGAGCTAATGTGATAGCACTGAATAGCGGGGATCGACCGGAAAGGTCAAATGCACACACGTTTTATAAGAACATGGGGTTTGAAGACAAAAATATTGGGTTTACTAAAAGCCTTTTATAATACAATTGTCAAACGATAAGGAGATAGGCCATCATGAGTCAATCAGAATTAATTCAACAATCTAAAGCACCCCAAACACGTACTTCGCTTGCAAATGACTTAAGAAAGTTAGGCTTGGACGAAGGCATGGTTATTATTGTGCATTCGTCGATGAAATCGTTAGGTTGGGTCTGCGGTGGACCAGTGGCTGTTATTCAAGCTTTACAAGAGGTGATCACTCCAAAAGGTACGATTATCATGCCAGCTCACAGCGCTGATGTATCGGACCCCAGAGAATGGGGAAATCCGGCAATCCCGGAAGAATGGGTCACCGAAGTAATAAATGAATTGCCTCCATTTGATCCCAATGTAACACCAACCGTGGCAATGGGGACCATTGCAGAGTCATTTCGCACATACCCGGACGTGAAGCGCAGCTATCATCCTGTACATTCTTTTTCAGTGTGGGGAAAGAACCGCGAGGAAATCGCAAGGAACCATTCATTAGATAATGGACTGGGCGATGACTCGCCACTTGGCTTTATATACCGAAATAGTGGTTATGTATTGATGCTTGGAACGGATTATGAAACGAACACGTCCATGCATTACGGAGAGCACAAAGCTACAGGTATTAAAGAAGTCAAAAAGATGAGTCCAATTCTAGAGAACGATCAAAAGGTATGGAAAGCATTTACGGAGATTGATTATGATGAGGAAAAGTTTCCAGCAGTTGGCGAGAAGTTTGAACAGGAATATGAGCTGAGGAAAGGTTATGTTGGCCATGCTTTCTCAAGGCTGATTTATCAACCTGATTTAGTTGAATACACGGGGAAAAATATAAACTAATTTTATATTCGACGCAACTCTGTAATTAAGAAAGGAACGTTTCATGCTAGGAGCTATCTTACACGGAATTATATTATCCTTCGGATTAATTTTAGCTTTTGGAGCGCAAAATATATTCCTTTTTAATCAAGGGGCTGCTCACAAAAAGTTACGGCATACTATGCCATCCGTAGTAACAGCTTCCATTTGCGACACCATCTTAATTATTCTTGCAGTCTTAGGCGTTTCACTCATCGTCATGACTATACCTATTTTTCAAATCATCTTTTTTTGCGGTTGGATTTCTTTTTCTTATTTACATTGGATGGTCTATTTGGTCAAGTGATCCAATAGAAGTTAATAAGCAGCACGGAGCGATGAATGCAAAAAAACAAATCCTATTTGCCGTATCTGTTTCTCTTTTGAACCCTCATACTGTCCTTGATACGGTAGGGGTTATTGGAACCAATTCGCTGGGGTATTCTGAAACCCTTGAATTAATGGGGTTTACGATCGCTTGTATTGCCGTATCATGGCTATCTTTTGTTGGATTAGCGATGAGCGGCAAAACGATACGCACGATCGATAAAGAAGGTAAAATCGTCGTTCTTATTAATAAAATTTCAGCAGTAATTATTTGGGGAGTAGCGATCTTTCTAGGATATCAACTGTATTTGTTGATCTAATAGTGATTGCCTATAGGTTGTATAGTACAAATTCACTTCAAAGGGGGCTCTAACTGATGTTTTTTGACTTGCAAGGTGAACCAAACATGCCTCCAACTGTGGGAATATTGTATTCCGCTGTGAAAGAAAATAGCCAGCGGCTACGATTAATCACGGATGGCATGTCGCAAGAAGAAGTAGATTATAAAGGCCCAAATAATAATTTCAATAGTACTGCCCAGGTGAACCTCTCTACCTAAATCAAAGATTTTGGTGGAGCTTCCCTCTTCACGGACGATGGCTTTGTTCTATGTGAACCGAGTCTTACATCATCTCCCAGGGCTTTGTTTTATACTGCTCGGACAGGACCTTGCCCTACAGTGGAAACAATCGATTTATAAGGTTGGGCTCAAACCATAGAGATCCAGCCCAACTTTTTCAATATTGATGGCCGCATTATGGTCGCGATCTAAAACTGTTCCGCATGACTTGCACACATGTGTGCGAACGGACAAAGCCTTTTTCACTCGCTTCCCACAGCTGGAACAGTCTTGACTGGTATAATGGGGTTTAATTCTTACGAGTTCTCCACCATTATTTTTACATTTGTACTCGAGCTTACGACAAAAAGCACCCCAACCAGCGTCATAAATTGATTTTGCCAAATGACGGTTTTTCACCATATTTCGAATTTTTAAGTCCTCCACAAAAACGAATTTATATGTTTTCGAAAGATGATAACTTCGTTTATGGAGAAAATCACGCCGTTGGTTCGCCACTTTTATGTGCAGCTGTTGGACTTTTAGACGTTGTTTCTTCCAATTATTTGACCCTTGTTTCATGCGGGAAAGTTTCTTTTGCGCTCGTTTCAATTTCTTTTCTGTTTTCAAAAGGAATCTCGGATTTTCGACGTTGCTTCCATCCGATAGCACGGCAAACTTATGAATCCCAACATCAACGCCTGTGGATTGAACAGGGAAATCAACCGTTTCGTTTACGTGTCTTTCGACGCTGAAGATCGCAAACCAACGATGACCTTGGCGTTTGATCGTGACTTGTTTCACCTTTCCTTCTATTGAGCGGTGAAAGTTGACATAGATTGATCCGAGCTTTGAAATAAGAAGATGATTGTTTTCGCCTAACGAAGCAGCATAACGCACGTCGCGTACGTTAACTTTACCGGTTTTCTTGTTTTTTACCTTTCGTTTTTCCACCCCAAATTGTGTAAATGTCAGTGACTGGTAATCTTTATGCTTTTTGATTTTTGGATAACGTGCACGCCCTTCGAAAAAGTTCTTATACGCTTCTTCCAGGCGAAAAAAAACCTCCTGCAAAGGTTGCGACGGCATTGTTTTAAGAAGGGGGAATGTTTGTTTATCCTTTGTTTGCTGTTTTTGCAATTCATGTCGGGATAGTCCGGTCTTATTCTTTTGGTAAAAACGCTGTTTATCCAAAAGAGCGGAATTGTATTGTTGACGACAGATAGACAGCCAACAATTCATTGTTTCCATCTGATCTTTGTTTGGAAACATTTCGTATTTATAATTCATGCGTACCAACATGTTGTCACCTCCCGAACGTTTGATTTGCCTCTATTATACCAAACATATGTTTTTTATCAAGCTTTTTTCCTATTTTTCTAATAAAAAATGCCGATTCATCCCCCACTAAATCAAAGATTTTGAAGGAGGCTCCTCGGCAAAACGGTTAAAGACAATGATTTAGGGACCGTAGTTACCTTCGGACATGAAAATGAAAAAAAGCAACAATTCGCTTGGCCTATGGCACATGACTGACCACAATAGGTATCATCAGGCCCATATTAACCAACTGCAAAAGTGGTTTAAAGATCTTTGAGCGATTAACAATATGTCTCCAAGTTTTGGATATCCCTCATATCTCAAAATTATAAGCCTTGAGCATCCTTTTCTTTATTCCATTTAAGTTTATTTACTTGATAAAAAGTCCAATGCGGTTTTGCCCAACGTGATGGATGAAAGAAGACAAACAAATTGGATATCACATTTATTTTCTACAGTCTTTCTTCTGCTCTTTTATAAGCTTTCATTTTATCTCGTGGGCCAATTGCAATAATTTTTATTTTTATGGGATCTTCTTTTACAGCTAGATAAATAATACGAATTCCTCTACTTTTGTGCTTTATTTTTGCATAGTTGTGCAAAAGGCTATTCAAGGGCTATTCTACTCCTTCAGGCTTAATCAGCGCTCCTTGTTTTGCCCTTCTAAGAATTAGCTGAAAGATGAGGGAAAGCTGCCCTCGATGTTTTTTCAAATCTTTATCTACATCTGGATGAAAGGAAAGTTCAACGTTATAGTGCTTCAATACATTTATCGTTTTGGACCATAAATCACTCGTCTTCCTCGGTTAGTTCCCCGGCCATCACCTTAGCATTTAAAGAATCAAAATCAATTTTAATGCCATCATCGCTTAAACTCTCAGCTAGGTCCTCTAAAGACACCGATCCGTTTGGGTCTGAATTTAAACGAGCAATTGCCTCCATTTCAACAAGTTTATCCTGTAATTTATCCAATTCTTCTTTATAATTCAACAGTTCTTTATAATGCTCTACATCCGCCAACACAACAGCTGTACCTTTTTTCTTTGAATTTTGAATAACATACACATCATCGTTTTCATCTTGTGCGGAAAAACGCTCCATGATTTCACTTAACTTATTTTTTCGCGTAATATCAGTAATATTCAAAACATGATCACGCGCAAAATCTAATGTGTCAGCATCAATTGGTTTGCGTCTTTTTTTCTCATCCATGTTGATCACACTCACTTTCAGCCCCTAGCGCCTTCATCCATGTCTATTTCCCAATCAGAACTGTAATCATCACCCAAAACATCTTTCATAATGTCTTCCGTAATGTCGAAGCCCTCTTCTCGCTTTCGTTTAACATACTCAAAATATTCACGAGGTACCTTATAACGCCCCCTTTTCCCAATGCGATGAGCGGGTAGCAGACCCTTTTCGATCCAATCACGAACCGTTTCTGTCGTCACTTCAAAGTAGTCAGCAACCTGTCCCGTGGAAACGTATTTCCTTCTTCCCCTTCGCCATGGTCTTCCATAAATACTGTAGAATCCTTTGTATTTGATTGTTCAATTTCTATTTCATCATCAGAAAGAATAACTACACTTTTTCCCCCAATTCGCATGACCGCACCGCGATTCAAAAGGTCTATGGTTCGTTTAATGGCTGACAAATCATCACTTCGATGTTCATCCGTCTTATTTAAAAGCTCTTCGAGATCCTGTATGATATACTCAATGTTCAATTTGTGCTTTGTAGACATGTCGCGCCACCTCCACATCACGATTATACCACAAATCAAACAATGCAAAGTTTGCAAAATACGAGTTCCTTATGAACATATCAAGGATGAACGGTTTGGATGTGTATAAAACCATGCTTGAAATACTCCACCTTAATATCTAACGACATTTGATAATGGAGATTCCTCACATTCGTAACCGAAAGTTATGAATTAGGCTATCCCCGTAGTCTCTAAGATTAATCGTAGTGCTTCATTACGAATATTTATACTTGCATTAATATCTCGATGATAAAAGATAGAACTATGCTATAATAGAAAGACAATAAACAGCCTATCCAGGGGTGGGCGTTCACCTTGCAAACCTTGATATCACTGGCACCCTTTTCTCAAGGGAGAAGGGAGGTGAACCGTCATGATAATTACGTACGAAGCAGCCATGCTATGTGTGGCTGTGGCCACGTTAGTGGTGATAATTATTAAAAATGACGACCAAAAAAAGAAGTAACCACCCCTGGGCAACAATCCAAAGTGGTTACTTCATCTAAAAACTAGGTGAACAAAACCCTTGGTACGGGTTGTTCTATTGGAAGACCGTCGGTGCTACCAACACCGCACGGTCTTTTTTAGCTTCTGTCTCTTCTAATTTCATTATACAATCTTTCTGATCGCAAAGCAAACACCAAAGACCATTCATCCGAACACTAAGCCCTGAACCTTCAAACACAAAAACCAACCACCAGCTCCTAAAAGCATGGCGAGAGAAAGTGGAAAAGAATATCTTAACAGCAGAGCCACAATTAAAATTAACACGGCTGTTGCCGGAAATCCCCATAATACACCCATGGCAAACTTACTGATTTCCTCAGCGCTATTCCCTTGAAAAGAAAGCCAAATTAAACTTAGTAAACTTACGAGAGGCAGTGCCGCAATAATACCACCAATTGTTGGAAATCGGTGTGCAATTTCAGTAATAACACCAATGATTAGAGCAGATATAAGGATTTTTACTGCGGTGAACAAGCTTTCGCCTCCCAGCTTAAGATCGCAAAGGCGTTTTTGATCGTGTCTGCCTCTTCTTTTGTCAAACTATTAAGAATGTTCGCTAGCTTTTCTTCATTAAGCTGTGTATTGCGAGACAAGATTTTTTTGCCATCTTCAGTTATTACAACGTGAACTCTCCGTTCGTCCTCTGTACTTCTTATTTTGGCAACCCAGCTCTTTTGAATGAGGCGTTTCACATGCTCAGAAGCTGTATTGTGACTAACGGATAAAAAGTTAGATAATTCACCAACCGTTGCTTTGCCGTTAAAATCGAGATATTGAAGCATACGAATAGCTTGGTGAGTAATCGGTTCTTGATGCTCATAGTGAAGGTGATAATAAATCTCTGTCCAATTCCGGTTAATTGCTTCACTTAAGGATTGGTTCATAAATAGGCTCCTTTATATCGTTTATTACGATACAATCATATCATATGACTTTATAATCATCAATGCACCTAAATGAAGCTGAACTTAAAAAGACGCAACCCGCTCCACGTGAATTGCGTCCCGTTTATTTATCAAACACTTGGAACGAGGGATTGATCACAAGCAATAACCGTTTACAAAGCAAATGAATCAAAACCTAAATTTCTATTAAAGCTGTCCTATTCTTTATGATTTCAAAAATAAACACCCTTTACTTCACAAATCTTGCGAAAAATAATGAACCATAATCCCATGCATACGAGTAAGAAGCCTGCCGAGGCCAAGTACACGAACTGGACACCGATATTTTCAGCAATAATACCCACCGTTAAAGCGCCGATACCGAACGCTAATGTTGTTACTGCTTCATTAACAGCATATACGTACGGCAATTTTTCTCCGGAGATTTTCTGCTGTAAAATGGTATGCATGCCGACTCCTCGAAGCTGTTGGAAGACCCCAACACCTACAGATAGCAAAAGGGCAAGCAAAGGCAGGGTAATTAATGCATACGTGCCGGTAACAAGTGCTGATCCCAGAAAACCAAACAGCACGATTCGTGTGAGCTGACGCCGAAAAAAATGCTCCCGTGCATAAACGATAACTCCTGTCATAATTAGCCCAATAAAAAAACTAGCATTGATCCATCCCCACCAGATCTCCGAGACCCCAAGTGCTTCCTCAACGAAAACATAGACAATCGCCGCGATCCAAATGACACCTACCGCTGCATCCATGAATGAAATGGCAATGAAATTGCGAAGCCAGGAAAGTCGTCGTACTTCTTCCCATCCCGTGAGCATTTCTCCAAAGAGTGAGCTTTTTCGGGACTGTGCTTTGATCACAGAAGTTTCTTGTCTAATCGTCCAAAAAACAGATGTTGCAATAACGTACAAGGCAAAAACCACGATCAATAAGGGTTCGGCACCGAACAGAGCGAGGAAAACGCCACCTAACGCCCAGCAACCAAACTCAACCGTTTGGTAGACGATAGCCGCTGTACTGTTTGCTTTTACAAGTGCTTCTGTCTGCACAAATCGAGGGATTAGTGCATCGCTTGCGGGATCGGAACATCCATCAAGAAAAGCAAGAAGGCTGATGAGGATGAAGATCAAGGATAGCTCTCCATAAAAAACAATTAAAATTAACAGGATGAAAAGTGCCGTTTTTAAAATCTGTGCGGATAAAAGAATCATCGGCAACGGGTAACGTTGAAAGAAAACGGGAACGACCAAACCCGAAACAAATCTCGTAAACGTGATCGTCACAGGTACGAGACTCATAAAAATTGGCGAATGGCTAGCTTCATATATGAGCTGCATTAAACAGACGATATAGAGCACCATGCCTGCACCGTTAAACGCTTGGCCTGTCACAAGACGAGTGAACGTACTGTGCATATATAACATCCTCTCTCTGTATTCAATTTTCTGTTGTGTTAGAGAGAGGAAGATTTACATATGTGTGATCACTCCCGTTTTGATGGAAATTTCTTTCTACCGCTAAAACGTTAGATCTAACCCTATTGTTATTCGAGTTCCTTCACAAACAATACCCTATCTTGAGACGGTCCATCATAATCTGCTATCACTGATATATCATCTACTGTTTTATCACCCTGTTCAATATCAAAGCCCATTCTTGTGTGATAGGCAATAGACGTTTTATTGACCGGCGAAGTAACGCAACGTACTTTGTTTCGATTTTCACTTTGCACTGTAGAGAAAAATTGGTTATAGAGCTCATTTCCTATTCTTCGTTTACGGTACTCCGGGTGAACACCAACAAAATGTATGTAAGCTTCATCTGACTGGGACTGAGATAAAAATCCAATCAAAAAACCTTTAATCTCTCCATGTTCTTCAGCAATAAAGCTTGTGTCATTAAAGTGATCAAAAAATAATTTCGGCAACATGTCTGACATTTGCCGTCCACCCCACCAATCATTTATTAACGGTGATAATACGTAGTAATCTGAACTGTTAACTGTTCGAATCTCCATGGTTTATCCTCCAATATTACCAGATTAAACATAAAACTCCATATGCGGTTTTTCCTGCTTATAATAATCCAGTCTATCTTGCAAAGTCCCAGTATGAAACTCAAATTTATGGCCATCAGGATCTGTGAAATAAATAGACTTTTTGTCTTTTTCACTCCTGGGGCGACCGGATAAGATATTTACGTCCAGATCCTCTAATTTGTTATAAATGCTAACAAAGTCAGCCTCTTCAATGGTAAAAGCAACATGAGTGTATGACTGACTTATTTCATTGCGAGGAATATCTTCCTCTACATTAAGCGCTAACCACATGCCATTCAAATCAAAATAAGCGGTGCTTTTTCCTTTAACCAGTAATTTAGCTTCAAATACATCTTGGTAAAACTCAATGGATTTTTCCAAATCAGAAACGGAAAATAAAAAATGATTAAGCCCCTTTATAAACAACTGTATTCACCTCAACACAAACTTTTTCACATCTTTATAGAAGCGGTTACTGTTATTAATACTTATATCCCCCAAAAAGAGCATGACCCGCTTTTACCCACCATGCATCTATGTCAGAAAAGCCCGCTTGCTGAAGGGCATTTAATTGTTCCATCAACGTGGACGGTTTGTCGACAGGATCACCCGGATGCTCAAACAAATTCCATTCTGCATTGAGAAAATATTCATAAGCTTGAAGGTTCCCCTCTAACTTTAGGGATTGTTTTTTCGTGACGTCATCCCAACTACGACTCATGCTGCGCCTGCCTATTTCATTTACCGGTTTTACAATGTCAGCGATCAAAAGGACTCCGTTATTTTGCAAATTCGAATAAAGCTTTTTAAATAAATCTTGTTTTTGTTGAAAAGAAAGATGGTGAATGGCAAGGCTGCTCACAAAGCATCTTACTTTATTCGGTAAATCATTTAGCCATGAAGCGTCAAAAAGATCGAAATGACGAAATTCTAAACGGTCAGCGTACTGTTCGAGTCGATCTTTTGTATATTTCAACATTTCCGGAGATCCATCCAAAGCAATAACATGTGCTTTAGGGAAGGTGCTTGCAATGGTTTCAGTTAACCAACCTCCACCCGTAGCGATGTCTACAACGACGAAATCTTCATCATGATTTGCTGGAATAAGATCGATAAAAGTCTTCGCCAATTCGCCCCGTTCTGGGACAAATACTCGCCCGTAACGGAGGAACACTTCCGTATCTGATTCATTCCATTTTTGATCCATCACTGTTTGCTCCTTCCAACGTACTGCAGTCGTAAATATCTATTGTCTAAACCATCTGTTTTTATTATAAGGATCTGTTTGCTAAACTTAAAACTAAACGAGGAGGCATACAAAATGAACGTTACCGAATTTCAATCATGGGTCAAAGACTATTATGAATCAAGAGGCTGGTCTGAACTTGATAGTTTCATACGTATTGGTTTTCTCGCTGAAGAAACAGGAGAAGTCGCAAGGGCTATAAGAGCTATGGAAATTGGCCGTGATCAACCTGACGAGTATAAAGGAACAACTGATGAGTTAAAACAAGACCTTACCGAAGAATTAGGGGATGTTTTAGGCAATGTCATCGTGATTGCCAATAAATATAACATCGCTCTTGAGGATGTTTTTCAAGCCCACCATGAAAAGCTACAAAAACGTTATGAAAAATAGTGCTTTGAGTAGGGAATTTTCTATTGCGAAAGTTCCCTTTTATGAAATCGCTAATTCACGAAGAAACTATAGGATCTTACGATAAATGTCTTCAACCAAATCCTCTTTTGCCGATGCTCCAACACTGACACTTAAATGCTTATTCACTCTTTCGAATTCCGGTTTCATATCAATGATGACATTTATTACCTCATCCAGCTGCCCGGAGCTATCCCATCTCTGTAACCGTTCTAATTGCCATTTTTTTAAAGGACTTCTTTCCCCCTCAATCTTTGCCCAATCTCCAAATGAATTGGGTTGTATTCCCATCTCCATGTACCAACCTGTAACGATAGATAACCGCAAACAATCCAGGCAGTGCATGGCATAATAGCATTCACCTCTCGCGGCTCTTCTATATACCTCGTGCAAAAAAGCAAAGTGTTTTGTGCGCCAAGCTTCTACATCTTCAATGCTAAATTGATATTGCAGTTGATTTGATCTCAGCTGAACCTTATTCACAATGTTGTAAGGATCATAAACAATGTGCAAATCTTGAAGCCAGACGGATGGCATAAGATCACTTTCTTCGTAATAAAAAATATCGGCTTTAATAAATGAATCGAAATGGGCGATAATAAAACTTTCGTGTTCATAACCTTCAAAAAATAATATGTTCCCCCAATGATGAGCTCTCTCCTTCTTCTTATCCCTGTATTCCTGAACCTTACTACCTTCAACTACGATCCTTAAATCAATGTCAGAAAACATGTCGGTATTCCCACTGCCTAATGAACCGCCATAAAATATCGCTTTGACATTCCTATCCTGTGTCAAATCACTTTCAATATGATTCATCAATCGCTTTCGATGTATCGGCAATTCCAAGTCTCTCTGCTTATGTCCATGAAACTGATCCATCACCCACTATCCCCCTAAAAATTTCCTGATTTCAATCAAAAATTGCACCCTTATCTGTTTTATTGAATACCATCTTTATTTGGGATTCCGTGTTTCGAGCGATCGAAAGCGGCGGCAAATGATCATGGTCAAAGAATCCAACCTCGCTCGTTTCCATCCCTTTCACCGCCTTTCCACCTACAATCTCGCATTGAAAAAACATTTTGTAAATATGATGCAATGTAGGTGGATGCGGGTGGCGTTTCATATCCAGAACTGCCAACAACCTTGTAGGTGTCACATCAAATCCGGCTTCCTCTTTCACTTCTTGGACAGCCACTTCGCTTGCGGTTAAACCGATATCCGCCCAACCGCCTGGCAAAGACCAATAACCACTCTTCTTTTCTTTCACCATAAGAATTTTATTGTCCTTAAAGACAGCCGATCGCACGTCTACTTTTGGGGTGGCATACCCTGTGTCATTGGCAAAAATATCTTTGACTTTCTCTTGACCCATGTCCGATTGTTCAGCAATCATCTCAACGCTTATGTTTCTAATCAACTCAAATCTTTCCATATCAAATTCATCGGTTGAATAAGCTAAACCAGATTGTGCAATGGATTGAAGCTGCTTGGCCCATTCCAGCCATTTAGGTTCCAATCTTTCATCACCTCCATAAAAAGTATTTATAACATTCTATACATTAAAATATCATCAACGAATTTACCATCAATTAAAAATTCGTCTTTTAGCATTTCTTGCTCTTTAAAGCCCTGTGAAATATAAAATTGAATAGCAGAACGATTTGTAGAAAGCACACGTATTGAAATTTTAACGAAACCGTTCTTTTTCCCCCAAGAAAATACATGATTCAATAGTGCTTTTCCTACACCTTTTCTTTGAAAGTCAGGGTGAACGCCTATATCAATATCTAATACATGACTGTTAGACTTTAGACCTGTAGGATTTTTATATCCAATATAACCTGCAACCTTATCATTAATAATAGCAACAAATTGTTTTCCAACTGGACAATGTTTAGAATACTCCTCTACTGATTCCCAATAAAAGAACGCTGGAGTGTTAGACTTATTCCAAATTAAATTATTTAAGTCCATTAGCTCTTCAGAATCAGATTCTTTAGTTTGCCTAATGTAAATGCTCAAAATCCCATCCCCTTTAACCTAAAGTGGCATAAGGATTTCCTTATACAACACTGGATCCAATCAGTTTTATGCGTTTTTGCTTGCAATCAATTTCTGCCTTAGTGCCCATCGGCAGAATGAAAAATGGATCTGTATGGCCAAAATCCATATTGCTGATGATCGGCAGATCATATTGATGAAATTCATCTTGAATAACGTTCATTAATACATTATCCAATTGTTCTTTATCTTGAGACGAATAATCTCTAGCCCTGCCAAACATCAGTCCTTGAATGCGGTCGAAAATCCCTTGCATACCATAACTTCTGAGAACCCGTTTTATTTGATTGACTGTCGTTGTCCCTTCACCATTCTCTAAAAACAGGATCTTATCATCAAAAAACTTATCTTCAGGGAAATACTTTGTCCCTTTCATCATCTCAAAAACTTCAATATTACCGCCAAATAGCCTTCCCTTTTTATGCTTTGACCTTGTAACCAGTTCCATCCCTGTGAATTAAGATTTTGTTCATTTAGTTTGCCTGTATTCTCAGGATCAGACCAATCCGGATAACCTTCCGACCAATACTAAAAAGGTTTATACTCACAGCCATCATTTTGATTAAATAAAAGATCTGTAATGTGTTGCTTATATTCTTCGCCTATACTCTGTAGTTGAGAGATACCCCCTGCCATGATCGTCGGTCCGTAAAAAGTGACCAATCCTAACTGATTACAATAGGTGAGAAATGTTGTATTGTCAGAGAAACCCATAATAATCTTGGGGTTTTTTTGAATAACTTCCTGATCCAAATAGGGAAGGATCCTTACGGAATCGTCTCCTCCAATTGAACTTATAATCGCTTTTATATCTGGATCTGCAAAAGCTTCATTGATATTCTCTGCTCTTTCTTTTGGATTGTGATAGAGGTGATTCGGATCGGCTCGTGCTGTACTCAACTCCCAAACGTTAAGACCAAATTCTTCCTTTAATATCTGAATCCCTTGATCAAAAATATGGGGAAACAAGCTAGGAACACCAGTTGAAGGAGATAAAACAGCAACAGTATCCCCATTTTGCAAGCGTGATGGAGAAATAAAATTCATTTTAGACTTCCTTTCTAAGGCAAGAATGGCATCCCTTTCATTGAAAAAGGTAGTTAACCGTGTTGATTGATCACATTTGTATTGCTCACCCATTTTGCTACATAACCATCTATAATCTCTTTTTTCTCAACATTATCCTGAAATGCAGGAAATATACTTATAATATGCACAGCTAGATAATAAATGGGTTCCAACAGTCGAACAATTGAAAATTCACACCTAAGTTCATCGATTTGGCCAAAATCCGTCCATTCACATAAATACGCGCTTAATATCTCTTCGCTTAGCCCTTCAGAAAAGAAATCAGCCACTTCTTCCACTAAACGAACAACACTTAGAAAGGGGTGGGTAATGGAACTATTAGACCAATCATAAATCAGTGGTTCCTCATTCTCAACAATGACATTGCCTCCAAATAAGTCACCATGATCAATGGATAACGGCAGTTTAGAATCTAATGTTTGTACTAATGACAGAACACTGGGGATGCTATTTAATAGCGCTTGATAAGACGTATGAGAAATATAATTTTTTAGAGAGTTTATCGTTTTTTTCACTTGCTTTTCGGTAAGTACTGTTTTAATCGGTCTATTTGGAACAATGGGCTTTATTTGTAATTCGTCATAAATGTATTTTTGCTGAAGGCTAGCGATTCGCTGAGCAGTTATTTTCCATTGTTGAATGTCTTTGGAATAGCCAAGAAGCTGTCCTTTCATTTCTTTCATCATGTATGTATTCTTTTCTTCATGGATTGCAATAATTTCTGGTACATATTCTGGCATACTTTTATGAACAAATGGCTCATGTGCAAAAATTGGTGGAACTGTTTTGACGTAATAGTTATCGTTATGGCCATGGACTTTTAGTAGCAATCCTTTTTCCCAACTTCTTACTTGTTCAATGGTGTAGCAGTTACCCGTCAATTTGTTTCTTATCCATTTATCCATTTCATCCCGGAAACCATATTGAAGCCATGGCATTTGATTAAATTCGTTCTTTTTCCATGCTTGTAATACCCTTTGCTGCCGTGAGGTTAGAAGATTGAAAATATCCTCACTGAATGGATTTATCCAATCAATACAAGTCATGTCATATGGAATTTCCTTATTCAAGACCTCCACTTCATAAATTAACCTTGATTCTTCTTTCTTCCAGCACTTCACTACATTAGTCATTAGCCGGTACTGTCTGTAGAAGTATTCATTTATTCGTTTTATGTCCGCAATATGAAAAGAATCACATTGAAAGTGAGGAAATGAAATACTGTCATTATGGTTATCAAATAACATCAAGTTTTCTCTCTTGGCGTACACAATAAATAGATAAAGGATTTGAATGCACCTCTTGAGCAACTAAAGTTTTTTCTTCATTGAAACAACTTTAATGTTGATACCATTTGGTTTATGTACAACGTCTTCATCATAAACAGCATAACCCAGGGAACTATATAACTGTATATTTTTTTGTACAGTCATACGGACTTTGCATAAAATTGTAGATAGTTCAGCCTTATTTGCATAGTCCTCTAAGGATTTTAATAACTCTTTTGCAATGCCTATCCCTTGTTTTTCTGGAATAACCGATAGACGATAAAAATTTAACCCTTCATTTTTTAATTGAAATCGCACCATACCGACCGGTTGATTTTCTTCATAAGCAATCAGTGCCTTTTCCCCTTTGCCTAATGCATCCGAAACTGACTGAACAGTTTCATCTAAAGCGCTAGATGGCGGAGTTTCATGCTTATATTCCAAAAAAGCTTGAATCATTAAATTATGAATGACTGCCGCTTCTGAAGTTGTTGCTGGATTAATTACCATTCTGATCACCTCTACATTTTTAACTATAAGTATTCCGGCAAACGATGCTTATACATGTCGACCGCATCTGTATTTTCTCTTAATGTGGCAATTGTTTTGGGATGCGGTTTTGTATAAATGATTGGATAATCCTTTTCGCCGGCCTCTTCATCTATCCTAAACGCTAACAATTCTTCATCCGTTGAAAATTGAGCGTCGATACCTTTTTTATTCCCTCGAGCATCTACTCGAATCCATTTATTAAGCGTTCTTAGAAAAATGGCATTTAGGGCATGGATGCAATACCCTTTTTCGGGTACATCAAACAACATTAAGCGTTGATAACAAAAGCCCGTTGGGATATTTTGCGAGCGTAATAATGCAGCAAGTAAATGGGACTTTGCATAACAGATTCCTTCTCTATAAGCCAAAGTATCTGAAGCTACACATGTCACCCTGGTTCCTTGGATATCCCATGAATGACGAATGTCATCTCTTACAAATTCGAATGCAATTTTAGCTTTCTCTACTTCTGTTTGAGAGCGATCAAAAAGTTCAGCAATTTTATCCTGAATGATCGGTTGGGAATAGTTAACCTCATTAGAGTCAAGCAAATAATCATTCATTTCCTCAGACTCACAGACCAGATTCATAGCTCAAACACCCTTTTGTTTATGTATATTTATTATTAATTAAGTATAATTATACATTGTTATTTGACCTTTTCAAAGTGCTTACAATATGCAAGTTATTCGCCCTCCATTACTTTCACTGATTTTCCCATTCATTTCGCAAGATGCCCATTTTAATCGCATCGTACCTTTGGCCGTCCACGATTCTGGCTTCCCGAATCCTAGCTTCTTCCACCATGCCTACTTTTCGTGCAACTTGCATCATGCGGTCATTACCGGACCATGTTGATATTCCCAGACGGTGTAATGAGGTATGATTAAATAGATAGTCCACCCACATTCTGAAGGCTTTGGTTCCGTAACCTCCATTCCAAAATTCGGGGTTATAAATCACGATGCCTATTTCCAACCAATCCGTATTCTTATCGACCCAATAGGAATTTAATGTGCCCATAAATTCACCATCAACCTTCACAACTAATAAGCTTGGAACTTCACCTTTATTAATGTTTTGAAAGGATTGATGAAATTCATCTTTGGTAAGATGGGGCTCCTCAATATACGGTCCATTCCATTTTTTTGCTTCTTGTTTTTCTTCCTCATACTTCCAATAGTAAATTTCGCTTAAATCTTTGTTCGTTGGTTCTCTTAACATTATCTTTGACTCTTGCTCTTTCATTTGTGCCAATTCTTATTCATCCTCACTTGTTTTTAGGGTTTTAAGTTTCTTATTCGTCTTCACTTGAAAGTATACAAGAGAACGTTTTTCTTGAGAAATAACACAAAAATACCGCCTTATTTTATGGTGCTGTTCTATACGAACAGAAAGTAGGTTTAAGAATTAGATGGCATCCAAAATTGAAAAGGAGATGGCTTCTATGCTTTTTAACGGGGAAAGCGTTCATCTTAGAAAAATGTCCAGCGAAGATGTTTCTACTTACCATCAATAGAGAAACGATATGGAGGTCATGCAATTTACAAATCCATCTTTAGATCACTAGCATTGCATTAATTAAGACAGAATGATCCAAAGACATCGAATGTTCAAAAATAAAAAGGTTGGACCATAAAAAAATCCTTTATAATGGAAAGACGGGTGGTATCCTGTCCAAATCCAATATAAAGGACTCTAGCTTATGGACAAGCATACCCTATTTTCTTCATTTGGTAAATGGATCGCACCGATTAACTTTCAACAATTGCAAGAACAAGTGATGGACTTGCGTCAAGATGCTTATACGAAAAAGCTGACAACCAAAGCTTATATTCAATTGTTTCTCCTTGCTCACTTACAAGAGACCGATAGTCTGCCGGCGATTTCAGCCGGGTTGTTAGATGAAGATCTACAACAGGCGGTTGGGTTTGAAGCCATTAGCCCTTCTCAACTGTCTCGGAAGCACCGAGGCGTCGATCCATCTTTGTTATCGACGATCTTTGTGGATCTCGTGCACCAAATTCGGCACTTTCACCAAAAATCATCATCCCGCCGCATGCCGTTAAAGATCATTGATTCAAGCACCATCCCTCTTAATCTCACGCGGTACAAGTGGGCGGAGTTCCGAAAAACGAAAGCAGGGGTGAAGCTCCACTTGCGCCTGGTCTATATGGATCGGCACACGACCTATCCGGACAAGGCGGTGTTAACGCCGGCAAAGGAACATGACCGCGGGCAACTCGAAGTGCTCGTGGATGACAAGGAAGCCATGTATGTCTTTGACCGTGGCTACATTGACTACGAACGCTTTGATCGAATGACCGATGATGGGTATTTTTTCGTTTCCCGCCTTCGGAAAAATGCTTTTATTCGGGTGCTTGACTCGTTTCCTTTGGATGATGACAGTCCTGTGCTTTCCGATCAGATGGTAGTGATCGGAACCTATCAAAACCGCACGGAGAACGCGTTTCGTCTTCTAAAAGTGGACGACACCAAAGGCAACCAACTTCTCCTGATTACGAATCGTTTTGATATAAGTGCCGAAGAAGTCGCAGACCTGTATCGTGATCGTTGGGCGATTGAGTTATTTTTTAAATGGTTGAAACAGCATGTGAAGATCAAGGCTTTTTATGGATTCGACGAAACAGCTGTCCACAATCAAATCTTTCTTGCGCTTATTGTATATTGTCTCCATGTGCTGATACAGCTGGAAACAAACAGCAAAAAGCGGATTTTGCAAATCTCCCGGTGGCTCAAAGCTGCCCTGTGGAAACCATCAAGGGTGTGGACACGCCGATTTGATAATCGTTCCGTTCCTTAGAAGTCATTCCTTGTTGTTGGCACTCGAGGACCTAAATGTATAAAATTACCAAATGGACAGGGCGACCCTTTGTTCAGGGTTAGCTTTTTTTCATTCAATAACCATACACAATATAACTGAATTTTCTCTCAACATTTATGCAATGCTAGTGTCTTTAGATATGTTTACATATGCTGATACTGAAAGCTTCGTTAAAAACATAACCTCATCAAGTCATTCAAAAAGCTACATAATCGAGGACATCGAAACTAAACATCCCTTATCAACATTGATTATGAAAATCGTGATGCTGAGTGCATCATTGACATTGGAGATAAAAATTTATGGAGCAAAGGTTTCGGACGAGAGACATTCCAGCTTTTGTTAGACTTTGCATTTAAAGAGATGAACTTACACAAAGTTTATTTACGTGTATTTTCATTATTAGTTAAAAAGTATTGCATCTCATTGCCATGACTAATATGTTGCACTCCTTTGTTCAAAAATCATGCCCGTTAACAGTTTAACGAATCTACTGTATTTATTAAAATTGATAAAAGCTTTAACAGCTCTAGAGAATTAACTCCACTTCTCACCCATTTTGTGACTAAGGAGAAAAAAACCAGCTTTGGAGAAGTGATAAAAAAATAGACCCAATTTGAAGGGGATCTCACCGACCGTAAAGTTCTTAAAATCATTTCCATATGCCTTTTGTGTATAAAATGTTCTTTGGATTTATAACAATTAATATCAAAGCGACGACAAAATAAGAAAGCATAACATACACTAAAACATCTAATAAATCACCCCTAATTATCACAAGTGAAAAATTAAATAGTTGGTGAGTAACAATCGGTACTACAAGGTTTTTATTCAAGTTGTAGAACAACGTCACAATAATCGAAAAAGATACAATTCCAATCATAAAAAGTACAATATATTTGATTAAATCTGTACCCGTATAACCCGAGGCAAACCATAATGGAGTATGCCAAAATCCCCATAAAACACCTACTATTAGAGCCGATATCAATGGAGAATACTTCTTTTGAAGTTCATTTAAGGCATATCCTCTCCAACCTAACTCTTCACCTAAAGGTCCCCTCACTAATTGATCTAAAAATGCTAGAGATAGGATTCCAAGACCTGCAAGTGATATTGATAAACCTTGAGTATCAGTTGTATTTGATAGCAGAAATATTGTTACGGCGATGATTATAACTTGGATAATCAATATAGTGCCAAGAACAGAAAACCTAATCCTTGGAGCAAATTGCTGTTTTACAAAATCCTTTAACCTTAATCCCGGATAGATTCTTTTAAATAAAATAATAAATGCAAATGTTGATGACCATGCGGCAATGATTTGTAAAATGTTTGTTATGCTCTCTGGTGCACCTAAAACAATGCCTATGCCGATAATCATAAATAGAACAATAAATATTACATAAGTTAAAACAACAAAACTGATCAATGGCCTTTTTAATGTTTTTATTTTTCCTATACTGACCTACCCCTTAGATAAATTAATAGCATGTATATTGATATTCGATCCCAAATTACTAAAAACATTTCACCACTTCCAACCATATTCTCTAATATAAACGATTTGACCTACATGATAGGCATAGTGAGCCATTCATTTTTCTATTGCTTCTAATACCGTATGACGTACACACCTTTCATTTTGGACAAAACAAAGCTGATAATGAAACCAGCATGACTGAGCAGCATCTAACATCACCTCTTTGAATGATGCGATGATGCTTGCACCTTTGATTAGATTAGACATAGATCGCTAGCAACAAAGTTCCGCCGATAATCATTATAAAAAGGCAGAAAAGTATCTGAATGGTCTTAGGATTCATATCTTCGTTTTGTGTTGGCTTTTGACGTTCTTCTTTGACTTCAGTCTCAGAGGTTAACCATGAGTGATTGCGCTTGCTCCTTGTTCCATGTATATCTAACCTTGATGGGAAAGATCTTTTGTCTCGCCCCATATTATGTTTTTCTACTTCGTTATCTTCTGTATCATCCATCATACTTTATCTACAGAGGGCACCTCCTTTTAATGCCATAGCCTCTCGGCGTTCACAAAGACTGATGCGACAAGGAATGCCATGACGCATGCTTTTTGCTCTCCTCCCCCGGTAGACGCTATGAACCATGCCTTTTAAAGAGCTTTATAAGATTATCACCCTTTTGTCCCTTTGCCCGAACCACCTCCATCGCTTTCTAATTCCGAGAAACTCTGGCCAAGTTTATCTATCTTATGTTCTTTCTTTTCCCTGTCTCCCCTGTATGAATCACTATCTTCTGACTTTATAAACCTTCTTATAGTTGGTCACTCGAAGAAAAGCCTTCACTAGAAGTTGGGTGGGTTACGAAATAAAAAGATTATCATGAATAGACTTATAAATATTATCAATAACCAAATGCCGATTAAAAGCAGATTAACGGACTTTCCTTTTTCTCTCGCCTTCATCTCTTTAATGTGAGCCATAATCAAGCCTATTAAGGGAAAAATGCCAATTACAAAGAAAACTGAAAACAGGCCAATGAATACACTATGTATGAGTTGTGCAACGGTGACATTTCGAATAAGGTATATACATAAAAGCACTCCCACGCATAACAAGGATAAAGGGAAAAAATTAATTTTGCCTATCAATAAAGATACTCCCTTCTTTTCCTTCTTTCCAATGATGGATGTGATAGTCATATCTCAACAAAAGAACATTTATTTGAGCATTTTCGTGTATGGATGACCATGATAGACCTATGCCATCATACAGGTAAAGGTTCATATTGATATAGATTTTTATAATAGGTGATCAGAGTGTATTTGAGAAAAACTAGGGATGTAAATTACTGTTTAAAGTAAAATACAATCAATCATACACTTACCGTTTATGGAAACAAATAACAGGGTAACCTTTCACATAGTATACTACTTTAAAGCAGAGAAGCATATAGATGTTCTTGAAAATTTCACAACTATGACAAGCCGTACCCATATAGTAGCATCTTTATTTTTGCGGCTTCCGGCTTAGGTAAATGGTGAAACCATTAAGGTTAATCGCATCTACATCTGCCATCAACACATCTTGTGCCATTTCACATCTCACCGACCGTATGTACAAGTCAACCATCGATCGATTCTGCAAAAGAATATATATTGTCTTTAGGTATCTTATTCATAACGCATGGCCTCGATTCGATCGAGTTTCGCTGCCTTATTTGCAGGTAAGATCCCGAATACAATCCCAAGGAGAATGACAGGGATCGAAAAAAGGACGGCCAACCGGCAAAAAAATGAAACCGTATTTGCAAGTCCCAGCTCCTCATCCGGTTCCAACCAACCCGCCAATCGTTGTAAGCGTCATCGCCTCAATAAGGAACTACAGAAGAATATTGGCGCGCGTTGCTCCCAAAGATTTTCCGCAAGCCAACCTCCCTCGTTCTTTCGGTGACTGAAACCAACAAAATGTTCATGACACCTATGCCGCCAACAACGAGTGCGATTCCCGCAACACCCCCAATAATGATGGTGGTAATGTTTGTCACCTGAGAAATCCCTTCTTCAATTTCCTCCATATTCAATACTTCATACTCTCCCGCCAGAGAATGATTTTCGTTTAAGATTTGAGTCGCACCTTCCCCCGCTCCTTGTATATAATCGGCTGAGGTGGCTTGCACGTTGAGAACATCCATATCATCCGTTCCAGACAATATCGGCCATACTGTCTGGGAAATAAGCACCTCATCCATGGTAAAGTCAAATAAACTCTGATTTCCCCGGGTAGCCCCCCACAATTTCACAAGGTGTATTTTCGATATCGACAATTTGTCCAATCGGATCCTGTTCGTTATCAAAAAGCTCCTCAAATAACCCTTCACTCACAGTCGTAATTCTACACCCCATGTCAACATCTCGGTCATCAATAAGTCGACCGTTCACAGCAGATAATTCATTTAATTGATAATAACTTTCGTTTAATGCGGTCACTTGTGCTGTCGTATTTTCCTACGTATAACCGACTTCTGTCGAAGTCTGAGCATAGGCAATCACTTGCTCAACGGTCGAGATCGCCTCGATGGCACGAATATCCTCTTCTGTATATTACGTAGCGGAATAATGATCAACACCACTCCCCCATTACCCATCAGAAGGATTGTAATAAACCACAACGATGTTTTTGGCCCCGCCGGCAAATTGAGAAGTGAGCACTTGAAAATACAAACAAACATTGAGAGAAATACAACTGAATACAATCGAACCGTAGCCAAGCATCAACTAAAGCATCCCAAACATTGTTATAGAGTTATTAGGCAAACTAAAAACAGATGCTGAAAAAGAAGCATCTGTTAAACATTCATATATAGTATTTGGATCTTTCCAGTGAGTATTTCAACACCACGCGAGATTATAACACTTTTAAATATTACGCAAGGGGGTTCAAAAATAGTTCATTATAAAATGAAATGCATTACTTGTTTTCACTATACTTTATTTTATCTATGGGTCTACTTTTTGTGTGATATTCACGTTCCATGCTATGTGCGGTTCTGGTTCAAAGGTGATTCATCCCCCCATTTTACACTTCGTAGGAAGCGGGGAGCTTCTCACCTAAACCGATAAACGTTACGTTGAAAAAGATATCTTTGTCCAAAAATGATGAATTATGTATTATAATGAAGATGTAGCCGCACTGTATAGGGTCATGGCTACCACTCCCTGCAGAAAGGGGGTGATAATGTTGGTTGAAGCGTTGCTTTTTCTACTCCTATGCCTGTTGATCCAGGCTATATGGGATAGAAAAAAAGTAAGACAAGCTATGCGACAGCTTGCCTTACGATGCGCGGAATGGTTCAAGGATGATTAATCCTGAACCGCCAATATTAGAGGGGGCTTTTGCTCCCTCTCCCTATACAGTATTATACAATAATCATTAAAATTATGCTACCCTAGGAAAAAAGAGAAGATTCCATGGCTTTCCAATAAATAAACACCGACAGTCTCTCAATAGAAGATATCCCTCGGAGATAAGCGTTCTCTTTTTGAGCGGAATGGTTATCCTCTGATGCTATCGTAAAATAAAACCGCACGAAATCAAAGGTTTGTTCTTTTTGACAATAGTTGCGTCCGTACATAAATTGTATAATCCGTCTTTATAAATGCTTAAAGTGCCCATATGTATTGGTGGAGACGGCGGGAGTTGATTTAGGGGTAAAATTATATTTCTAAAAATAAGCTGAAACCTGCATAAAATCAGTGTTTCAGCTTACCTGCTTAATGATGGATGTTACACCTTTTACACGGCTTTTGTTCCCAAAATGTTCCCACGTAAATTTAGTTTGTAGGGCACGAACTTCCGTCAATGTGCATTCCTTTTTATTCACCATATTATGCCTGTTTCCACTTAACCTAACGAAAATTTCCTTGAACGGATAGGTAAGGGTTGATCACGATAACATCATTTAAATTGTCCTGTGGAGAGTCCACAGGACAATATTGGTTGATTTTTTCATAAGCAACTCTTCAATCATTTTTAAGGGCTTGATCAATCAGTTGTAGCACTTGTTTTTCGGATTCAGTTTTGTACAGTTTTGCAATCAATGATTTTAGTACGTCCATTTCATCAATGCTTTTAACCTTATGTTGAATGTCGTTCGACCTTAGACCAAATCGGGATTCCAGATAAGAAAGAATAGCCTCTTGAATAACTTCTTTCCCCTCTTGTCTTCCTTCTTCAATGCCATCCTCATAAACCTTTTGGGCGATACGGGTCATCTTAAACACCTCCATCATTTTGTCTACATAGGAGTCTTCGAGAAATTTATCCGCAATGCCTACCGTCGTACCTATTAACTGGAAGCGTTGTTTTTCATCTTTCACTTGATTGGCTAGTTCCACAACGTCTGTAGCTAATTCTGTGCGTTTTTTCTTGGAATGCATCAACGGAAGAAAAACCAGTTGTAACTGTTCATCATCATCTAGTGTTTCCTGATGGTAAACCTTATATGACAGCCTACGAAAAATATCATCCCCGTCATAATCCTTCATATAAATAGCGTTGGCACGGTATTGGATGGATCCGTGGTCAAGATGTTCATCGGCTTTCGTTATATCAGCGCCATAAATGACATACGTATAGATATTTCGCCCTGTTTTGTCATATAAGGCTGTATCATACAATTTGAACCGTTTGAGATCGTTTATGCTGAAGGTTGTTTGAAACTCAAGGTGCAGGTAAGTGTCATCTTGTAACAAAAACACAAAATCCATGCGGCGTTCGTTGACGTCAATCACAGGTAAATCCGTTGGTTCCACACGAAGAATGGGGGCGGTATAGATCCCATAAAAGTTCAACGCTTTTTGGCCAAATTGTTCCGTCATAGCCTTAAAAATAATATCATAATTCTGTTCGGAGATCTTTTTCTTTGGCATGCCCTCACCTTACCTTACTTCCATTATACCATGGATATTGATTGTTGTGTCAGACTTATTCGTTGTGATTTTCTATCCTCTGAATGTGGGTCCATTCTCCACATTGAGATTTATTGCTTCATTATAGAACCCATTGCAAAATCTAAACACAAAGGTAAGATCGCACATCATGAAAGTTACCACAACCTATGATATGCGAAGGTTCTACCGATGGCTCATGCCGACTCTAGCACAAGCTATAAGAACAAACATCTCACGGAAACCGAGCGCCGGCAAATCCAGGCCCTGCACAGCAAGCTTAAGTCTTCGTGCCATTGCCAGGGAACTTGGCCAGCCAGCGAATACCATAAAGCGTGAATTGGAGCTTAGAGCAGCTTGCTTCCAACTTGGAAGGTGACACAGAAATATTTCGCCGATACGAACTAGTACAACGTATCATAAATTCTTTCCCAGAATAAAAGTTCAAAAATGATATCAAAAATTGGTGTTATTTGACTCTTCTCGATGGTTGATTTTACCATATGAGTAGAAAATACCATCTGGGAGAGGGGCCCATAAAGTTGTTATTTACGTTTGACGCGAGTACCGAACAACGCCAAAAATTAGCCAACCTCCTTCGCAGTGGAAAGACCGAGGTTCGTATTCAATTCCGCGCTCAAATCATTTGGTCTCTAGCTGTTCTGGGCCAAAGCATAGCTAAGGTGGCACGCCAGCAACAGACATCGAAAAAGACGGTACGTAAATGGCGAGATCGGTTTATGTCTGATGGTGTTGAGGGCTTGCGTGATCAACCCCGGCCTGGTGCACCGCCGACATATACGATCGAAGAACGGTGTGAAGTCATCGCGATCGCCTGCGACGCCCCCAAACATTACGGGTTTGGGGAACGCCCTCAATGGACGCTCGATCTATTGGTAGAAACCATCGAAGCTGAACACGATTTGAAACCCATGAGCCGTTCGAGTATCCATCGAACGTTGATCCACAATGATCTCAAACCGCACAAGTTCCAAATGTGGCTTCACAGCAAGGATCCACACTTCAAGGAAAAAGTGAATTCGATCGTGTCTTTATACTTGAATCCGCCCGCAGATACCCGCGTGCTTTGTATCGACGAGAAAACGGGGATACAAGCCCTGGAGCGAAAATATGAAACGAAACGTCCAAAACCTGGCGTCACCGGACGGTTCGAACATGAATACATGCGTCACGGGACACAATCGTTATTCGCCAGTTTCGATATTCAAACCGGGGAAGTATTTGCTCAATGCCGTTCCGGACGGAAAGCGGAAGATATTCAAGCCTTTATGGAAGATCTGGCCGAGCATTACCAAGATGACACCAACATCACTGTGATCTGGGATAATCTCAACATCCATTATGACGAACCAAGTCAACGGTGGACAACCTTCAACCAAGGCCACGCCAACACATTCACATTTGTCTATACGCCGATTCATGCGTCGTGGATGAATCAAATCGACATTTTCTTTTCCATCTTGCAAAGACGCTGTTTGAAACATGCCAGTTTTCATTCTGTCCAAGATTTGGCTGAAAAGGTCATGGCTTTCATTCATCGCTGGAATGAAACCGATGGCCACCCATTCGAATGGATGTTTAAAGGCTATCCTATGCAAAATGCGGAAAAGGAGGCGGCTTAAATGGTTGAACCTATCATGAGTGCAGCCAAGTCAACGCTTAAGGATGCCCTTCATGAGCAAGGGTTTACCCACCTTAATGTTCGAACGCATGGCCCTCATCTTGTTATCTATTCTGAGGAAGACGGAGAAAAGGTCAATCGCGCGAGATTGACACGATTCAATGATCAGACGTATGAACTAAGCATGAGCAATCATCGCGGAAAATGGGAAGCAACCCCTTTTTCCGGTACAATGGCTGAAATGCTCACCTTACTAACCAAACAATTTCCGTTTACACTCACCGAATGGTAAACCGAACCAGGGAAGGAATTTCTGGAATAGAGTACTAGCGTGTATACAAAACAAACCGACAGAATTGCGGACGTAAGTGCCGTTGGCTGATGGAGGCATGGAGCCCGGTTAAGAATCCTCCACGAGAAATGGTCGCCGGATGTATGTGTCGGACGCGAAAAAGCGCAAGGAGACTGAGAGGTTCCGATCCCGTGTACACGTATCCTTTACACCTTCATCAACAATGGGCTCCTTGACATGAAAAACATTGATCTGAATTTGAACGTGCGCCGTTCTACGAAGAAGCAACGGTCCCGCCAGTATAAAAAAGTGCTAGGCCTAAGCATCTAGGCACGTGAACCGGACGTGGGCACCCATTGATAAAATATGAAAAGAGCTGATAATTTGACCAGCTCTTTTTTAGATTAAATGAAAACTTTTCAATGCGTGTATCTTGATTTCTTTTCTTTGTTTCATTTAACACATAAACGTAATTTCCTTGAAGGTCAAAAAGAGACCCCTAATATTTTTTTGGGTTGGCTACATGGCCAATCGCGTTAACTTTCTCTTATCAATCTCATCTCTTAGGAGGTGAAGGTAGGGTGGTGGTTGTATGAATCAGATTGAAAGCGTATGGTCATTGACGATACCCCATAACGATTACGAGTTAGCCTCACCATGGGAAAACCAATGAGCATAATAAAGACTTTAGAAACTATTAGCCGAACAAAAGTCCTGAATGTAAAAACTTAACTCAAAACCTACTTAAGATTTTTTCTTGCTTATCAACTGTTTAACAATTGGATAAAGTAAAAACAGCACCGCCGCGATCATAATGATGAGTGATGTTGGCCGGGCGATGAATATAGAGAAATCACCGTGTGACATGATTAACGCTTGTCTAAAAGAATCTTCAGCGAGCGGGCCAAGGATTAAAGCCAGTATAAATGGAGCTGTTGGATAATCTAATTTTTTAAAGAAAAACCCTAATATACCAAAAGCAATGGCGACCCACACATTAAACACTGTATAAGCAAGGCTGAACGCACCAATAACACAAATGAAAACTACAATGCCATTTAAATACCACTGGCCATAGTACATCATTTTAATGAATGATGGCACTAAAAAGATATTAGCGAACAACAGCAAGATGTTAGCAATAAACAAACCGACAATAATGGTCCATACCACATCAGGTGATGTATCGAAAATACGGGGGCCAGGTTGAAGTCCGTAAATTATGAGCACACCAAGTAATATAGCTGTTGTTGCACTCCCTGGTATCCCTAAAGCGAAAGTAGGAATAAGTGAACCGCCTACGGATGCATTGTTAGCTGCTTCCGGCCCGGCCAATCCCTCCATTTTACCTTTCCCAAATTTATCCGGTTCTTTCGATTGCCCTTTTTCCACGGAATAAGATAAAAATGTTGAAAGAGATGCCCCCGCTCCAGGTAACACCCCGAAGAATGTTCCAATGCCTGTACCACGTATCGTAGAAGCAAACGTCCCTTTGATGTCTCGCCAACTTGGGAATATATTCCCTAATTTCATATTGCCTTTTTTCATGTTTAATTTAAAAGAACGTTCAATATTGAATAGAATTTCACCAATTGCATAGAGTCCGATGATCACGGCAACAAAATCAAGACCTTCAATCAAATGGGGTGAATATTCATAGCGGCCCGTTCCAGAAATAAAATCCAAACCAATGGTGGAAAGTAAAAAACCCAGGACTGCCATGATTATTGATTTTAAATAACCCCGATCAGTCAGCGATGCAATCGCAGCGATCCCAAATAAAATAAGCGCAAAATACTCAGGAGCTGCAAAATACAAGGCCAAATCTGCAAGCAAAGGTGCGAATATAGCTAATATAAGAAGAGAAATAACCCCAGCGATAAAAGAGGAGACGGCTGAAATGCCAAGCGCAATGCCTCCACGCCCTTGTGTCATCATAGGATAGCCATCAAACGTTGATACAATGGCCGCGGCATCACCTGGGATATTGATTAATATGGAAGTCACACGCCCGCCATACATGCTCCCGAGGTAAATACTGGCCAAAAACACAAGTGCCATTGAAGCTTCCATGCCAAGCGTAACCGGGAATAGCAACGCTAAACCGGCAGATGAACCCAAGCCTGGCAATATCCCAACCAATGTGCCGGCTATGGCCCCAAGTAGAATAATCAAAATCATCTCCATGCTGAAGACATACTCAAGACCTAATTGGACATTTTCTAGAAAATTCATGCTGCATCACCTCTCTGTTAGAAGAAAAATAAACCTGTAGGCGTTGGAATATCCAGCCAAACATTGAAAACGACAATCACAAATACCATGCTTCCTAAGGAAACACCGACACTCGACACCCAGGAATATTTTTCAATGAATTTAAATGTAAAGAAGCTGAAAAGCGTTAAAACCAAAATCAACCCCAACACATCGACCAAAGTTATTGAAATAATCAAAGCTAGTAAAAAAACAGAAGCCTGTTTAAGTCCTTTCTTTGACTTAAAAAAAGATTGACCTTCGTTATGATCTTCCTTTTTTACAGTATGCGAAAGGATTAAAGTTGTCGCTAATAGAATCAAAATGATGCTTAGCCATACTGGAGCAAAGCCGGGACCTGGCCCAAAATCAGAACTATATTCAAAACCTAGGGCTTCTACCAACATAAAGATGGAAAATAACAGGAGCATAAACGCAAATATAATTTCTGCTTTTTTCATTAAAAATAACCCCCGGTAAATTATTCGATGATGTCTGCTTCTCGTAAGTTTTCTTCAAACACTTCATTAAAGTCATGCATGTATTCTTCAAGCTCATCGCCAGCTAAAAAATCTGGCTCGAGCATTTGGGGTTCCTGATATTCCTCAATCCAGCGTTCATTTTGTGATAACTCTTCAAAAGCATTACTCCAATATTCTTGGTCTTCCTCAGACATATCAGGAGGGCCATAAACAACTCTATAGAGAGACCAGGTAAGTTCTTCGTAACCCAGCTCCTTCGCCGTAGGAACATCAGGCAGTGCCTCGGACCGTTCTTCTGAAGTTACAGCTATTGGGGTGACGTCACCACTTTCTATATACTCCATCGCTGATCCAATCTGTTGTGCGCTTGCGTCAATATGTCCTCCCAATAGACCGGTAAAAGCCTCACCAGCACTTTGATAAGGGAGATAGGTCGCTTCCTGACCAATAGCATCATCGAGTAACATGGCTACCATATGGTCAGATGTACCAACACCGTAACTGCCAAAAATGAGATCCTCTTCCTCAGCCGCTTCTACGTATTCGTTAAATGTCTCAATTTCGCTGTCAGCAGGTACGACAATAACATAAGACTGTTCACCAAGAAGAGCAATAGGACTGAAATCTTCATAATTAAATGCATAATCAGATTGTAGAGGCGCGGTTAAAAAAGTAGAATTAGCCAGGATCAAATGATCACCTGATCCCCTTTGGTTATAGAGATGGGACATCGCTACCCCTCCATTTCCGCCCGGACGGTTATCAACATTAATGAAATCATCTACAATGTCCTCTTCCATCATGATTTCACTCATTAATCTCAAAATAGTATCTGACCCCCCGCCGGGTTCAGCTGCAGCAATAAATTCTGCGTGACCTTCAGGATTCGTTTGTGCTTCTGAAGTGTCACCGCTTTCACTACATGCAGTAAGCACCCCAATGAGTGCTATAGAAAGGGATAGTACTATTATCCACTTCAGTTTCATCGTTAAATCCCCCTAGTTGAATTAACGTTTCGTTTTGCTTTGAGACATGGAATCAATAACATCTTCCCATTGTTCAGGCGCTTCTCCACTAAAGCTGTCACGTAAACCGAAAGATGAAATAAAGTCTAGCTTTTCTTTAACCGCTGTAGCCATCACAGAATGAATATTTGCTTCCTCAAGCATGGTAATGGAACCATCAAGTTCTGCCGATCGACGTTCGGCATGAATGCTTGTCCCTGTAACCATCCGATTCATTGAAGACTCATAGCTGTCCCCATCCATCGTGTGACCGATTCCCTCAATCACTGTGTCTTCAACACCAAATGTTCTGGCTGCCTGTAACATCTCAATATTTAAGGTCGCAAACCCTTTCATATATATACTTCGTACTAGCTTAATCGCTGTAGAGTCTCCAGGGTTTCCGCTTATTATTTTCAAATTCATATGGTAGTTTTTAAGCTTTTCCGCTAATACCTCAACGCCAGGTCCACTTATCAGCATAGGGACTTTGTGCTTTTCAACAAGAAGAGGGCCGACCATTGCACAGTCTACAAACAAAGCTTCACTTTTTCTAACTTCAAAATGTGCCTTTCGCTTAACTTCCGGACTTGCAGCCGTAACATCAACATATATATGTTTCTCACTTATGAATGGTTTGATTTCTTTTGCCACTTCCAACGCCTTAGTCGCTGGCACAGCCACAAAAAGCAGATCAGTTTGCTTACATACTTCCTCCATACTATTGACGATTTGAACATTCTCGGATTTACTACGGGTTTGAATTAATTCTTTAAAATTTGAATGAAATGCCATCGGATCATAAGCGATGAGATCGATCGATTGATCTTCCTTTCTAAAACCGCTTGATAGCGCAAAGGATGCATCTCCATAGCCGATAAAACCAATATTCATAGTACATTCCTCCGATTATTTGTTTCTATAATAACCAGCCATTTTCTCCTCCAGCCAATCAGGTTCGATTTGAACGGAGGCCGGATCATCGACATAGTTTGCAATGGTTGCCAATCGTTTTTCTTCGTACCCAAGTTTCTTTTCAGCCTTTAAAAGGATGTCCTCTATTTTATCTTGAGGAACTACGACAACCCCATCCTCGTCTCCTAAAATGAGATCTCCGGGATTGACAGCCGCACCACCACAAGCAATTTGAGATAGAAGCTCACCGGGACCGTCTTTGTACGGGCCATTCGGCGAGTAGCCAATGGAGAAAATAGGTAAACCTAATTCCTCTAATGCATTTCGGTCACGTACGCACCCATCAATGACTAATCCTTCCAGTCCAACGGCTTTGGCTGCTCCAGCCATCAATTCACCTAAATAGGCACTATCCGTATGTCCTTTACCGTTAGCAATAAGAACATACCCTTCGCCGCCTTGATAGATTGCCTCGTGCAAAAATAGATTATCTCCCACTCGCAATTCAACAGTGTAAGCTGTCCCTACCGTTTTCATAGAATTAGAGACTGGCTTGATGGAATGATGCATCGCCCCCCGTTCTCCCATAGCATCTGCTAAAAGGGAAGAACTGAGTTTTTTGGCTTTATCTATAACCTGTTGGCTTAGCAACTCCGGTAATTCCAAACGTTTTTTATTCATGAATCTTACCCCTTATTTTCCAAGTTTGATTTCACATTTCCTAAATGATGTAATAGCGCAGACTTCGCTTGTTCAGGATCATGATTTTTAATGGCCTGATAAATAGCCTTATGTTCTTCGTAGATTTCATTTCTACGGTTAGGCAAATGACCTAATTTTTTAATGGTCTTTTTGATTAGATCCATCTGAAGATCTATAAAGCTGACAAGAACATAATTTTTGGTCGCTTTTGCGATGGTGAGGTGAAAGTTTCGATCCGAGCTGTTCTCTTTCATTTCAGTTGATTGATCTTTTCCCCACTCATCTAATGCCGCTTTGATAGCGGCAACATCCTCTTCTGTCGCAACCCTTGCAGCCCGCTCAACAATACCCGTTTCAAACACTTCTCTAGCTACAAGCAAATCCATAATGGTGGCGGTTTCAATTTCTTCAAAAAGTTGATTCCAATCTCTATAATCATCCAAACGATGACTAATATATCTCCCACCACCCGGTTTCGTCTCCACGATGCCTTCTCTTTCAAGAATGCGATAGGCTTCACGTAAGGTACTTCGGCTAATTCCAAAATCCTCAGCCAGTTTTCGCTCTGTAGGCAGCAAATCACCAGGAGATAGATTTCCTTCAAAAATCATATTTTCCAGTTGCTTCACCACTTCTTCATACACCCGATGATGCTTTACTTTTTGAACGTCCATTCATTCACCCCTTTTTGGTCCGTTGGATAATTGGGCCAACCAATATTTATTTTTTACAATATAGGAAAGCTATCCATTAGTCAAGGATTTTTCAACAAGAATTATTACAAGCTTCATTGTGGTTCATTGTAAAATCAAGAAGAAGAACCCATTTGGAAAAAAGATTGACCAAAAAGAATTCTTCTGCATTGTGGCGTTTCAATTTTTATAAAAAAGTTACAGTTACTCACGATTGTGGAATAACAATTCATAACGTTGATGTTTTTTCGATTTTGCTCTTGTTGACTTCTGTTGACCAGTTGTTGACCAAATTTAGCATATAGCAACAAAAATCATCTAGTGAAAAAATGAAACAAATAAAAACCCTAATACATCAGATGTTCAGATCTAAATCCAATTGAGAATATTAGATATACAGAAATGGTAAGGATGAGGTCGCCGGTTCGAGTCCGGCAGGAAGCTCCAGTACAGAAACGATCAAACCCTTTTCATACAAGGGTTTTTATTATGTCTTAAACTGGTACAGTTTAAGGCGTTTTCATTGATACAGCCAATTTGGGTCTTATTTTCTTTGTATGAACACTCCTACAAATGCCAGGTATTCCACGATCCATTTCAATACATGTTTCGAGCCCAGCAGGAAGCACCATCTAAAATGATTCTCCACTAATAAGGGATTAAGCGTTTCCCCTTATTAAGCAAGATCAATCTGTTGACCATTTCAAAAGCGGAGTATGTGTGCCTGAAATTTACAATCGACACATCAACAGGACGCAAGAACACCGGGCCGTGTAAGCTCATTTTTTCAAACTAGGGTGTTCTTTATACCGTGCTGGCAAGCTCGTCCACGTTGTTTTTGTACTCAAGTACAATGTCCAGGGAATCCTTAACGAATCATTAACAATGTATACGTTGCAACCTCCATAATCCAGTTTTCTTGGATTCGGAATCACCCTCCATTAGAAGGCGCGTTTAATATAAACTTCCGCGAAGAGAACGTCCGAAATCCCCATTATGACACCACTAGAAGGAAGATCAACCCAATTAGAGGTGCCATGAGTGAGTCATGTACAAATGGTATTGCTTCCGGACATTGGAGGAGAATCTGTAGCTTCCATTATACTGAATCCCGCATCAGCCATTGAATTTGTTGAAGGTAAAACAAGGTCTGCATGTAATACAGTACTGCCTCGCAGTTCATGAATCAGGAATTTTCTAAACTCGTCATTATAGTTTTCTAAATACATTTTCTTATCAAACATCGTTTCCCCTGGTATATCAACTACTCCTCCCACCACAACTCTCGATAGTTCACCTTCAGCATGAGCATCAATCGTGTGTACTAATTTATTTACTTTTATCCCAATCCTCCTCCATGTCATGATGTAACATCTTTATCTGACTCCACTGGTATTGATTCGTTTGATTGTTCACCAGTTCTCCATATAAACCAGCCTGTGAAACCGTAAATAAGCGATATAATTACTACGAGTATATTGAACCAGGCAAAAGATAAGTATGACATTGTACTAATCCCTAAAACTGCTGCCATATACACTCCACCGTCAGTCCAGGGAACGAGTGGTGTCATAACTGTTCCACCTGCTTCTGTATTACGGGCTAATATACGTTTATCCACATTCATATGCTCATAATTCTTTTCCGTAATTTTACTTCCGGTAATGCTTGATACATAAGCAGCTCCACCAAAGAAGTTACCAAAAAAAGCAGTTAACATTGTACTCAATGATAGTTTGCCAGTACTGTTTGCCCATGAAGCTAGTATATTGGTCAGTGTTTGGAGGATTCCCGTCTTTTCCATTAGACCTCCTAGACCAAGAGCGAGAAGAATTAAGAGAATAACGTCAAGCATAAACTCAATGCCGCCCGTATTCAAAAGTTCATCAATGATTAAATAACCCGTTTCTACAGCATATCCTTCATAAAGGGCCATAAACGAGTCATATATGGATCTTCCTTGGAACAATACAGCCCAAATTGCTCCCAATAATGCGCCAAAAGCAATCGTTGGAATCGGAGGTTTCCTCATTGCTAAAAGGACAACAACAATTACTGCGGGAATCAACATGTACCACTGAATATTGAAAAATTCTTCGAGAGCGAACATCGTCTCTTGAGCTTGACTCATATCAACAGTGTCCCCGACATAAAATATACCGACAATGATAAACAAAATACTAGCAATAACAAAAGCTGGCAGGCTAACAAATAACATCGATCTAATGTGTTCCACGATGTCGACTTTTGTTAAAGATGAAACCAAGACTGTAGTATCTGACAACGGTGAGAGTTTGTCGCCTACATAAGCCCCTGAAATCACAGCCCCTGCAACTAATGGAAGAGGTATACCGAAACTTTGACCAACTGCCATCATAGCAACGCCTGCGGTACCTGCGGTTCCAAACGAAGTACCTGTACAAAGACTGGTAATAGCACATACAACCATTGCAGCAAACAGGAAAATTACCGGATGAATCATGCTTATTCCGTAATAAATTAGAGTTGGTACAACTCCTCCAAGAATCCATGTACCAATGATAGCCCCGACAGTAATTAAAATCAGCGTAGCTTCAAGTCCTCTGGAGATCCCTTCCTGAATCCCGTCTTGCATTGAATAATAATTATGTCCCAGATAAATCCCAAACAAAATAATCGCTGTCCAGGCTAAAATTAATGCCATTTGAATCGGGATGTCAAATACAGCTAACGATAAGAACATAATAGCAATAAAAACTAATAAGATTCCCAACACTTCTAGACCATTCGGCAATCGAATCTTTCTTTCAGTTGAATCAGTTGTCATTTCAGAGACTCCTTTTTGATATTTTAAACGAAAGGCAAATTATGTTGGAAAAGCTATGTCGGCATATACGCGATAATGTTTTATCAAATGTTTGAACACCTGCTTCTGCTACTTGTATGTCATTAAGAACACTACTGCCACACCAATAACACCTATTACCTTCCGTCTGTTTTAAGAGGGGTATCGCCACCAAAGATAACAAGAAGTCCTTGGTTTGTTGTGTTTGAGCCATAAGATCGGTATTAAGTACGGTTACTTCTGATAGATTAGCCGTAGGCATCTTTACAGCGATCGAAGTCCACGCTTTGTGTTGAGCGATACCAATGCTCGCTAACCATGCGTCATCCATCAATACTAATACTCGTGTTTTCACAGGGGCCGGTCTCTATTAAAAATGAATTTTATACCCTCAAGAATATTACGAATTAATTTTGTTGAGACCGTCTTTTATTTTTTAGAGAATCTTGATGTAATTTAGAAATCGCTAAAAATACACCCTGAGTCCGTAGGTTTTACATCTACAAAGTTTTTTACATAATATATTTTTCATATCAAAAACCCTTCATATAGTGGATCATCCGGGTCTATAACAAAACGATTCATACTTAAAACCTTTGGTGACAATTCGATAGTCGCTTCCATCAAATTACCTTCTGTGCAATCAAGTGATACTGTTATTGATTCATTAGACAACCCTTGTGGAGACCATGAATAGGGGGTTTTTATCTTTGCATTCTTTGCTTGGATCGCTAATTGGGCTACTGCCCCTTCCAATGGAGAACGACTTATCGTTTGTGATTGCCGAATTGTAATTAGTCGATCTCCTTTCTCCCCTTTCTCCGAAGCAATGATGCCCTCCACATTCAGGTGGGATGGCCATTTTCTGTCTAACTCTGCAGCAATTTGTTTCAGCTCATTCATCCCTGTCTCATCCAAAGGAAACGATAGGATATCAGTTGGAAGCACAGCATAGTTTCGTTGACCTATGGTGACAAGATTTGCTTCTGCATTATTTTGATAAACAGGCAAGAGGACCTTTTCTTCATGTGCAAAAACCTGAGTGTGGAGGACAACTTTAACACCTCTGTTAGCGGGTTGTGTACTGGCTTTAATCAAGCCATCCGCTGTGTCAACAAAAATAGTACCCCAATTCATTTTTCCTGTTTCATGTAGATAAGAAATAGCGGCGGCTACTCCCGACAAGGAAAAACTTCGAAATCCACCCTGGTCCATAAAAAGAAGTCCTAAATTAGCTTCCGAATTGACTTGCTCGGTAATGATACAGCCGGTCATTGCCCGGTGCCCCCGCGGTTCACGTAAAAGTAGTTGTCTTTGCGGTTGAAAATGTTGTTCCGCAAAGGCTTGCTTATCCAGCATTGTCATTCCTATAACATTAATATCAGTCCAAATGCGTATGGCATTTCCCGCGACATGTACATCTGTAGTTGTTAGTACTTTACTTAAATCAAGCATCCAATTTTCTCCTTATTCAATTCTAACTATGACCATTCATAGGAGGAACGAGCAAAAATCCTTTCCCTGCGAGATCTTCTTGATCATGAAAAAATTGATGCATACCCATGAGCCAAGCTGAACCTTTAATCATTGTTGTTACAGATTCATGTGTATCAAAAGATTCAACCTCAATGATACGTGCTTCAAATAAAGATCCTACAATGCTTTCATGTATAAAAGCGTCATTTTTTTGCCATCTTTCATAATGATGAAGATTCGCAAGCTTGGCAGAAGTTCCTGTTCCACATGGAGAACGATCAATACCTCCGGGAGGAACAACGACCGTGTTTTTCACATGGGCTTTCGGATTTTCCGGCGTTGTAAAAAATTCAACATGGGTTACGCCCTGAATAAATGGTTTTTCAGGATGCTGGATAATGACGTTTTCGTTCACAGCATTACGAATCCTAATCCCTTTATCAACAATTTCCGGAGCATTTTCTGGCGTAAGACGTAACCCGAGAGAGTCAGCGTCTACAATAGCATAAAAGTTTCCCCCATATGCAATGTCACAGGAAATTGCACCAATATCAATCACATTGACATTAACTGTTTCCATATGAAATGCAGGCACATTTTTGAACTCAACTGCCTTGGCTTTTCCGTTTTCAATTTCGACTTTTGCTCGAACAAGACCGGCCGGGGTATCCAAATTGATCCACGTTTCATGAGAAGTCGTGTGTACCCCTCCGCTTTCCACAAGAGCAGTGCAAACCCCTATAGTGTCATGGCCACACATTGGAAGATAACCGCCGGTCTCGATGAATATAACTCCAAAGTCCGCTTCTGGGTGACATGGTTCTACTAAAAGTGCGCCTGACATTACATCATGTCCACGCGGCTCATACATCAGTAACCGCCTGATCCAGTCATGTTCTTTTTGAACTTCCAACATTTTTTCATCCATGGTTTTTCCGTTTAATTTCGGAACCCCACTAAGAACTGTTCTGGTCGGATTTCCTCCTGTATGTGTATCTATAGTGAAAAAAACGCCATCTGCTTTCATTATTGCGTCACCTTTTTCTGAAATCGTTGTAGAGATAAAGGTTCCGGTGGCACAATCATCTCCTTTTTTTCGTTAATCATTTCTGAAACGAGCTTCCCTGTTACCGCTGCCAAACTGATGCCGTCGCCTTCATGACCAGCAGCGACATAGAAACCGGGAATATCATCCACTTTAGATACAATCGGTAAATGATCTTCCGTCCATGGACGAAAGCCCGTGTATGCGCGAATCATCAGCATATCTTCTATTCCTGGATAAAAGCGGATCGCACGTCGTGCAATAGCTTGTACGACACGGTGATTGACAGCGCTATCAAAACCAATGAACTCTCGGCTGCTTCCGATGAGAAAATTTTGACTCTCCGTCGGTTCAAAGACAAGCGCTACACCGTATCGTTCTGTTTCTTCGTCAACTTGCCGTTCACCGCCAAATTTAGACATCAAGTATCCGAATTCCATCATTTTTCTTTCTCCAACAGGTTGGGAGCGTGAGGATACTAGGATATGTCCTTTCCGGGGATAAATAGGAATCTCCAAACCGACCATTGCTCCAATTTCTCGCGCCCATACACCAGCGGCATTTACAACTTTTTGGGTATGTACTGCCCCATCCGTTGTATTTATATTAAAACATCCATCATTCAAATGTTGAATATCTGTGACCTCAGTATGCGTACGCAATTGACACCCAAAGTTCATTGCTTCTTCCATAAGAGCATAAGTGAGCAAATACGGGTTCACAGTTGCATCGGACGCACACTCAAGGCCTCCCGGCAGATGGTCAGAGAAGTAAGGAGATTCTTGGTGGATGTCCTCCCGATCAAGCATCCGAAAAGACAATCCGGCATCCTTTTGAAGTTGAACCCATTTTTCTGCAGCTTCCATTTCCTGTTCTGATTCGCAAACAAGAATACTCCCCGGATTTCTGTACTCAAAAGGTAAGGTTAATTCTTCCGATAATTCTTTGACGAGGTTTTGACTTTGCAAGGACATTTGACTATCGAATCCCGGATCTTTATCAATAGCTAGAATATTGCCATCACATTTGGAAGATGTCCCACTTGCTACGTCTCCTCGATCAATGACTGTAACCGTGTGCCCGGCTTTTCCAAGATAATAAGCAATCGCTGCGCCTATAATCCCTCCACCAATAATAGCAATGTCTGTATTCGTATTCGACAAGAAGAACCTCCTTTCTTACTCAGTATCTCTAATAATGCAATGTTCATGCCAATTGGCAACCATACTTCTTTTTTTCTACCTTTGGCAGCTAATATAAACAGTATGGTATGATATAATAAAATTGGTGATTAAAAAATTAGACATGCATGTCTAAAATATTTAACAGGTGGTGTATCATGGAACAATTCCATTTGAATATAAACCAATTTTTGAACACTGATATTGACTTACTCGAAGTTAATAATTGGGAAAAATTGCAAAAGATTAAAAATGGTTTTGTCAATTATAATAATAATTACTATATGATTGCAGATGGCATCCTTAAGCAAGCGACGCTTATTGACAACTCTGCAGAATTTCATGTGGTGGTTCAGACCCTTTATGAATATTCGGTTGTACTTGTCGCTGAGCATGATGAGATCAAGGGATACTTATCGTTAAACGAAATGCTTCCGCAATTGGTACATCATTACCAAACATTACTTTCCTATTTTACGATTATTACTAAAACAAGCGAGGCATCCGTGACGGTTATTAATGATAAGCGGGAGGTTATTCTCTGGACAGAAGGTGCGGAAAGAATCTTTTCTCTTCCTCATGAAAAAATTCAAGGTGATGACATCACAAATCATTTTGAGAAAGATAAGCTTGCCGTCACCGAGGCCTTGTATAGAGGCCAAGCATTGCAACAAAGTCATCATCTCCCTCGGGACGATGTATTTGTTTTAATCAATACTTCACCGGTGTATGTCAACGGAAAAATTGTTGGCGCTGTCGCTTCTGAGACAGATATAACCAGTCAAGTTAAATTAAACCGAGAATTAATGCAGGCATCGGAACGCATCCACCGTTTAGAACAAAATTTACAAACGCTTCAACCAAGCGACGATCCTTTCCGAGAAATCAAGGGACAGAGTGCCCCTTTGGAACACACGAAGCGTATGATTGAAAAATTAAGACATACTGAAGTGTCGGTTTTGATTTTAGGCGAGAGTGGGGTTGGTAAAGAGCTTTTCGCAAAAGCGATACATGAAACGCGGGAAACTAAGGAGAGCCCTTTCGTTGCCATAAATTGTGGAGCTATTCCAAACGCTTTATTTGAAAGTGAATTGTTTGGTTATGAACGAGGGGCATTCTCAGGCGCTGACCAAAAAGGTAAAAATGGCAAGTTCGAATTAGCGCGAAATGGGACCCTGTTTTTAGATGAAATCGCTGAAATGCCTCTAGATATGCAAGTGAAATTATTACGCGTATTACAAGATAAAAAGTATTTTGCCGTCGGCGGTTCTAAAGAGATACAAGCAAATTTCCGAGTAATCGCAGCGACCAACCGCGATCTTGATCAATTCGTAGAAGAAGGCCTTTTTCGAGAAGACTTATATTATCGATTGAATGTTGTTAATTTAACAATCCCACCGTTGCGTGAGCGAAAAGAAGATATTGTTCAACTCGTTCATCACTTTTTATATGAATTATCTGTACGCTACCATAAACCCATTCCAGAATTATCCCCTCAGTTCATGAATGCATTGCTTAAACATAATTGGAAAGGAAACGTAAGGGAATTGCGAAATGCTTTAGAACGACTTGTCGTTTTTTCTAATGATGGGGAAGCATTTATCGAAGATTTACCTTTCCTTGCCAAGCAAGTTCCAATGAACAACAATGAATCCAATGTACAACCATCAACATTGCAAGCTTCTATGGATAAGCACGAACGTCAACTATTAACCGAAGCATTAAAACATTCGGGGTCTAATAAACAACGCTGTGCTGCCGATCTCGGTATTAGTCGCGCAACGCTCTACAACAAGTTGCAAAAACATAACCTTGAATAAACGTTGGCATCTTTTTTGCATGAAAAGGGATAGGAGGTTTTACTTATGTCTACTTTAATAGTCTGTCGTTGTGAAGAAGTGAGTCTGGAGACTTTACAAAAAACCGCATATCAATATAATTGCTCTTCCAGAGAATTAAAGCTAAGGACACGAGCAGGGATGGGTATTTGTGGCGGAAGAAGTTGTAGAATGATGATTGAGCAAATCGCCGGCTCGGGCAATGATGGAAAAATTTACGGAACTGTTCCTTTAAAATATCAACCTCCTGTCCGCCCTGTTCCCTTTGGGGTATGGGGAGGGTTAAGCGATGAATAAACGTATCCATACCCATCCGGTTCTCGACGATTTACCTCTAAAAGGGGAAATTACGTTTTCTTTTAACGGGGAAACATTATCGGCACATAAAGGAGATACGATCGCTACTGCTTTACTTGCCAATCAAATACGCACTTTACGTTATCATGAAGAGAGCGGAAGCCCTCGGGGTATATATTGCAATATAGGGCACTGTTTTGAATGTAGGGTTACGGTTAATGACTATCCTGGAGTAAGGGCATGTTTGACATTAATTGAAGAAGATATGGTGATAACCAGCGGAGAGAAACTCTCGCAACCATTAAAACAAGGAGGTGAAAAGCATGCTTGATGTTATGATTATCGGTGCAGGACCTGCCGGATTATCAACTGCCATATCCGCAGCACAACATGGTCTACATGTGGAAATCGTTGATGAATACTACCAGCCTGGAGGAAGATTACTTGGGCAATTACATCAGGAACCTGACGGTGAATGGTGGAACGGTATTGAGGAAACTGAAAAATTATTGGAACAAATAGAACCCTTACATATTACTATTCACTATAGCACTTCGGTTTATGACCTACAAAAAGTTAATGAAAAGTGGATCATTTATACGAATGAAGGGGATTGGGAAAGTCAAACAGTAGTAATAGCAACGGGCGCCACAGAAAGCCCAATCCCTGTTCCCGGTTGGACGCTTCCGGGTGTAATGTCAATTGGTGCTGCCCAAGTTATGACGAATGTGCAACGCATAAAACCGGGAGAACGTGGCATTGTCATAGGGTTAAATGTACTCTCGTTTGCAATCACTCGTGAGTTGCAACTTGCGGGTGTTGATGTAGCAGCAATGCTTTTACCGCCCCCTCATCTTCTTTCTAAAAAAGAGGCTGAACCTCAAGAAGTTCTTGGTTCTTTGCTTCGTTTTTCTCACCTAGCACCATCGCTATTAATGCGCCGAGGTGCTCCCTTTGTAAAAGGGGGCTTCGGAAAAAATCTCGTCACATCATTTTATCCAGAGAAAGGAATGAGCGTTTGGGGGATCCCTTTACAATTACGACGAACTGCCTTAGAGATTAAAGGAAAAAATCAAGTTGAAGCTATACGAGTAGCCAAAGTCAATAGAAAGGGGGAGTTGCATAATGCAATTACCCATGATGTAGATGTTGATTTTGTTTGTATTGCAGGGGGGCTCTCCCCACTTGTGGAACTAGCAGCCATCGCAGGATGCCAATTTATCCATGAAGATTCCCTCGGTGGTTACGTGCCTGTGCACAACGAAAAGATGGAAACCGCTGTTTCCGGATTATATGTAGCGGGGAATATAACAGGTATTGAAAGCGCTAAAGTTGCCATTTCACAAGGAACTGTGGCAGGTTTAGCCGTTGCAAAAGCTATGGGTGCACGTATGAACAACGGAAAGATCAATGACGCTTTGCAAGAAGTGGAATCAACACGAGCTGCCGCAACCATACAGTTCCATCCAAACATTATTTCAGTGCGTAAGTCTATGTATAAGACAGAAGGGATTTTTACTAAAGTAAAGGAGTGATTTCTGGTTTTAAAAATTGATACAAAGCTTCAAAAAAATAAAAGTAGAATGTAAATGAGTCATCTATAAAAATAAAAGGAGGACAATATGTTGGTACGACTTGAAGGAGCTTTTCCTGTTTTAATAACACCAATGACACAAAAAGCTGAAGTAGACTATGATGGATTAAGAGGAAACATCGATCATTATATTAACGAAAAAGTTGCAGGTATTGTTGTCAATGGAAGCACAGGTGAGTTTGTCAGTTTAACGAAAGAAGAACGCTTTAAGGTTGCACGAGTTGCAGTTGAGCATGTGAATGGCCAAATCCCGCTTGTTGTTGGAACAGCTGCCGAAACAACAAAAGATGCGATAGAGTATACACAACAGGCTGAGACAGTCGGAGCTGATGCAGCTTTACTGATCAATTCGTATTATGCCCATCCAAAAGATCCAGAAATCTATGAACACTTTAAAGCAGTCGCTGAATCTGTTTCCCTCCCAGTGATGATTTATAATAACCCTTTCACAACTGGTGTGAATATTGGTACAGAAACGATTTTACAAGTTGCCAATGATGTAGACAACATAACCCATATTAAAGAATCAAGTGGGGACATCAGCAAGGTACGTGATATTACAAGACAAGGAAAAGGATTTATCAAGACCTTTTGCGGCTCGGATGATTTGGCACTTGAATCCTTTCTAGTGGGAGCCACTGGTTGGATTTCCGTTGCGGGAAATATTGTGCCGAGCCTTGTAACAGATCTCTATAACATTACTGCACAAAATGATTTAGAAGAAGCATGGAAGCTTTACGATCAAATTTTACCACTGTGCAATTTCATTGAAGGTTCTGGTAAATATGTACAGATTGTGAAGCGCGCAATGGATTTACAAGGATTGGCAGGTGGTCCACCACGTAAACCGAGATTGCCGTTAGATGAAACTGAAGAAAAAGAATTGAAGGAACTATTAAATGAATTACAAGGTGTATCTCTTTAAATAACGGCCATAAATTCATTGCTTAACAAAGAAACAACTAATTCCAAGGAGGTTTTATTGACATGGAAACTAAAGATGTTGTTTTAAAACCTAGAGTTCAAGAGTTTTTGCAAGGCGTTAAAGGCTTGTATATTGACGGTAAATACGTTCAATCGATCCATAACAGCAAGTTTAACGTGTTAAATCCCGCTACCGAAGAAGTCATCTCAGAAGTGAGCGAAGCACAAAAGGATGATATTGATAAAGCTGTGGCAGCTGCCAAAGAAGCTTTTAATGAAGGTGAATGGACTAATCTCGAAGCTACAGAAAGATCACGTTTGATTTATAAATTTGCTGACTTATTGGAAGAACACCGGGAAGAAATCGCGCAGTTAGAATCACTTGATAATGGTAAACCTTATCAACTTGCTCTGGAAGATGATGTGGATGGAACCGTTGAGCACTTCCGTTATTATGCAGGATGGGCAACGAAAATAACAGGTAAAACAGTGAATGTTTCCCCAGATTATTTAAATTATATTGTGCATGAACCAGTAGGTGTTGTTGGACAGATAATACCATGGAATTTTCCATTAGCAATGGCGGGATGGAAACTGGGATCAGCACTGGCTGTTGGTTGTACAGTAGTGATAAAACCGGCACCCGAAACCCCTCTTTCTCTATTATACGTTGCTCAATTGTTCAACGAAGCTGGCTTTCCGAACGGTGTTATTAATATTGTACCAGGTGCTGGCGATGTCGCAGGTGAAGCAATAATCACACATGAAGATGTTGAGAAGGTAGCTTTCACAGGATCAACTTCAGTCGGAAAAAATGTTATGAAAAAAGCGGCTGATGATATTAAAGGTATCACTTTAGAACTCGGCGGAAAATCTCCAAGTATTATTTTTGAAGATGCAAAGCTTGATGAGGCTATTGAAGGCGCATTCAATGGTACTATGTACAATCATGGACAAAATTGCAGTGCATGTACTCGAGTATATGTGCAACGTAACCTTTATGATGAGGTAGTTGAAGAACTGGCAAAGCGCGCTAAAGCCATGAAATTAGGTCCGGGTATGGATGAAGATATAGAAATGGGCCCACTTATTTCAGCCAAACAGCAACAAAGAGTCCTCAATTATATTGAGAAAGGTAAAGAGGAAGGTGCTCGTTTGATTGCTGGCGGTCAAAAAGCTTTTGATAAAGGCTATTTTGTAGAACCCACAGTCTTCGCTGATGTCGACGATGATATGACGATTGCCAGAGAAGAAATTTTTGGGCCGGTCATTGCAGTCTTTCCATTTGATTCAGAAGAAGAAGTTATCAAACGGGCCAATGACAGCGAATATGGATTGGCTGCCAGTGTTTGGACCGAGAATATTCGAAAGGGACACCGAGTTTCTGGAAAACTTCAAGCTGGTACTGTTTGGGTAAACGACTTTGGACTTGAATTGGAAACAATGCCGTTTGGCGGATATAAAAAATCAGGCATTGGACGTGAAATGGGCGGGGAATATGGTTTGGCCAATTATACAGAAGTTAAGAGTGTAATGGTTAGAGTCAATTGAATTTGAAATTCTGCGAGTAGTGAAATGGTAGGGTATTTCCTCTTTATTTTACCAAACTGGGGATACCCTACCTTTTTAATTCATTAACTCGTTTTCACAAACAAACTATTTTACGTCATCAGAAAAAATAACCTCGCATTACTAAATATCCCATAACAATCTCAAACCGGCTGTTACTAGCATTACTATATGCAAATATGGTGAGTCACAATCACACGCCTAGCCGTTTTACATTCGAAACTCCTATTTCTTTTGCAATCCCTCATGATAGGATTTTCAGGTTGGTACCAACCTTATAGTCACACCAACTTCCATTCCGAACTCTTCCAGAGTCTGGCCATATATTCCTCGGATTCTCCTGTATTAGCATTAAAAATGAACGACTGTTTTCGACCTTTGATTTTCAGCTCCGTAAACCATAAAGGTAAATAAACAAGAAAAGTATCTTTGATTTCATATTTTGGCTTTTTTAATAAATATTTTCGATTGATATTTCTTTGCACTTGTTTTACATATTTGTCCACTTGATCTTCAGTCTCTATTTTCGGAGTAACTAAAGCCCCGTCTTTCACTAATTTTTGTTCGGTTGGCGGAACGTTTGTAAATAAGCCTCGATACCCTGAAAAAGCATCAACAAAAGCCATATTAGGTGTAATGCGAGGTGGAAAAGGCTTTCGTTCTGCAATGATGAGAAGCTTAATTATCCACATCGGATGATAGAAATAATGTTTTTCTGAGATATATTGGTGGATTGCTCTACGCGGCATGGTTCTTTTCTGTCGCCACCTGAGACTTTTATAGATCATTGAATCCAATTGTTCTTCTGCAATCATTTCTTTTCCTTTGATTACTTGAATATTTTTTTCCACCCTGATTTCACCTCTCCAGCACTTCAATTATTTACTCACTATTTTCTTTTTCATAAATGGCCTGGGCTGTAAGGAGATCAAAAAGTGACATGCCGACGGATTTGAAAATCGCTACTCCGGCTTTTGCTGAGAGCTCTTTACTATTACAAAGCTCATTGAGGCTTCTTATATAATCCTTTGATATACCTAAGTGTGTAGCTCGTATCATGTCACCGGATTCTTTCAAACCAGTAGGAGTATCGATGCCCCAATGCATGCAAGCATGTAAAACTCGATCAGGTATTTCTTGCATATCGGGTCGAAAAGACCCAACTCCAACAATTAGTTTTCCTTCATATAATTTTTCTTCTTCTGGTAATACAGGAGTTTTTGAAGTAGTTGTTGTTACGATAATGTCTGATTCTCTGACTAGAGCTTCTATAGAAGCAATATAGACATCCACCCCAGAGTACTTTTCTTCTACTTTACGTTTAAATTCTTCTGCTTTTTTCTTGGTACGATTGTACAAAATTACTCTTTGAATCGGTCTTGCCACAAGAGCAGCTTCTAAATGACTCCAGCCCTGAATACCCGTACCAACGATTCCCAAGGTTTTACTCTCCGGCGCAGCCATATATTTCATTCCCAAGCCACCAACAGCACCTGTCTTTAAAGCAGTAATCGTATTCCCATCCATTATCTCAAGTGATTGTAACGTCTGTCGATCGGCCAAAATAACGAGGGCCTGAATTGTGGATAGCCCACGTTCCGAATTACCAGGGGCGACATTTGCAAGTTTTGTTGCATAATAGTTTCCGTGAAAAGCAGGCATGAGCAAAGCAGTATTTTCTTTATCTTCTAGATGCATACGTTCAGGAATGATCGCCTCATCTACAGAAGATGTTTGATAAAAATGCTCAATTGCGGACATTACATCTGCCATAGCTACTTTATTATAGATTTGTGATTCTGTTAGCATCGGTTTTGTTCCTCCTCATAAATCTTTTAGACATCATCTTTCATACGAGTATAATTAAGTTCAACTTGTTTCTTGATGTTTTCAGGCGGTGATTTGGTAAGCAAGCTAACAACAATCATTAGAATCAGTGAAACAGGTGTCGCAATAATGGGCTCGGAAACAAGCTCTCCTGGAGTTGCCACCAGGAAAAGAAAAGTAATAGCTCCACCGAGAATACCGGCAATCGCTCCTGGCGTATTCGCCCGACTCCACCAAATCCCAAGGATTACTGGGAAACCGAAGGCAGACAATAAAAATCCACCTACCCAACCAACCATTATCGCAATCAACTGGGGAGGGTTCAAAGCTATCAGTATGCCGATAAAACCGGCGAACAGCATACAAATAAGCCCAATAGTGGTGACGGTTTTCTGCTTTGCCTTTTTATTAATCGCACCTTTATAAATATCTTGCGCTATACCTGCGGAAACGGCAAGGAGCATCGCATCTGCAGAAGACATGATGGCAGCAATCAAACCTGCAAGCATAATCCCGGCAAGAATCGGAGGTAAATACTGCTCGATGACTGCAACGAAGATCATATCTGTATTATCCACTGTCCCTAGTAGATCAAGGTTCACTCCCGCGATGGTTATGAAGAGCCCAAAGACGAAAACTAATAAATACAATAAACAAGCCCACATGGCAGTCCGTCTTGCGATTTTTGCACTTTTAGCCGTGAAATTTCGCATCACGGCAGAAGGTGACACGATTCCGAAAAACAAGAAAGAGATAAAGATCCCAAAATATGACATCCAGCCAAGTTGCACACTACCAAAATCAGGATCCACAGCGAAAGCGGACTGTACTAACGCTCCAAATCCACCGTGATCAATAAAGATAGCAACAGCTAAAAGAAATAATCCTGCAACGATAATTATACCTTGAACTAAATCCGTATAAGTGATCGCCCACATACCTCCTATAGCTGCATATATAATAAAACCCGCACCTATTAAAATAACAGCGGTAGGATATTCAATACCAAGTACATATTGGCCGATCAAGCCTGAAGCGGTTAATTGTGGAACCATATAAAATGTCATGCTAATGACAACAATAACTGCTGCAATAATTTGAACGGATTTTCCGTATCTTTTTGAGAAATATTCAGGTAAAGTGCGAACCCCCGAGCGTCTCATTTGACCGGCTGTAAGAAATAGCATAAATGGTAGAATCGCTATAGCACCAAATCCGTAAGCAAAAAAGAACGGGAGGCCAAATTCGACACCTGAACCGACTGTCCCCATTAGCGAACTGGCACTCGCTAGTGCTGCAAAAAGCGCGAATGCCCCTACAAAGCTATTAATGCGACGGCCTGCTGCCCAATAATCATCTTCTGTGGACAATGCTCGTCGGGCAAAGTAGATCCCCATTACAATTACGACAATTAGGTAAACGACAATCATAAAGGTTTCCGTAACTTGCATATCGCATATCCCCCGTTTTCAATTTTATTTATGCTATGTCATTTTCCTTTTCGTCTTTCTCATCCAATGTTTCATCTTCAATCGATTCCATCCATCTCACATATATAATGGTCAACAATAACCAAATAAACAATGAGCCAAACATGAGCCAACCGACAAGAGATATTTCATAGAAGTAGATATCCGTGGGCCACCAAGCAAAAACGAATACAATCACGGCTAATAACACCCAAAGTAATTTACCCCCTGGTTCTGCGAGAAAACTTCTCTCCTTACTTTTACTCATAAATATCTTCCTTTCTGTATCATATATCGCTTTCTTTACTATCTGTATTTCACGCCACCGACCATTTACGCCAATCATTGTGGAGACCTAAAGCAATTATTTATGGATCGAATTCCCCCTAACCCTTGACATGTGTGTAAGAGCCGGACAAAAGTTTTGCGTTCTGTTATTGTAATGTTCAAAAATGAACAATTAAATGACGAAACATGCTATCCTCTCGCTAAAAGGCTATCATGGTCTTCATTGTTTGGGAGAATCCATAAACTTTGTTTCTTAAATGTTAGGTGGCATTTTTCGGTAAGGATTTGTGCATAGCCTGTTGAATGAATCGATCTGCCACGGTCGGATACATAATTTCCTCTTCACTCCATCCGGTTTCCGAGTTTAGGCCCGACGGACGGATTGAGGCTGGTAAGTACCAGCTTGAAGATCTTCTAGCAGCGACAATCTTCAAATGATTAGCCTTCAGCTCTCGTACAGGCATCTCATTCGCACCATGGGTCCCTTTGTTACGTTCCACTTCATGCAGAGCAGATAACAAGCTTCATAGCTTCATTAAGTGTTGCGTACGCAAAGGGACCCTTCTCCTTAAACGACCTACCTGCTAAAGCAGGTGGATTTGGACATAAATTGTCCGCGACTGAAAGTCGCATTTCAGACTGAAGTCTGCTGAAAGACCTTAAGCTCAAGCATACTGATTTTGACTGGAACTCAATCATCAATTCTGAATATATCGTTCCTCTTCTCGCTGGTCTGGTTTTCGATATAATTTCTAATGATTTCTTCCGTCACATTTCCTACTGTTGCACAAAAATATCCTCTCGCCCATAAGTGCTGACCCCAATATCTTTTCTTCAGGGCGGGGAATTCGTCTTGGATTAACCTTGATGATCTCCCTTTGAGATATTGCAATATCTTACTCGGTGCTATGCTCGGCGGACAGGACAATAATAAGTGAATATGGTCTTTCCCTACACTTCCTTGTAGTATCGTGATCCCTCTCGCTTCACATCCTTGTCTGATTAGTTCCCTTACTCGGTGGGCAATGTCGCCACGTAACACATGATATCTATACTTTGTAACCCATATAATGTGGTATTTGATGTCATAGACCGCGTGGCTACTTCTTTTGTATTCATCCATACTCTCACCTCGGTTTAAGTATGGACATTCAAAGGCAAGGCTAAAAGCTTATACCGTCTAAAGACGGTGGAGTTAGACCACGCTTCTATAACTTAAATGATTCAGTCCTCCCAATCCTTCCAGATCAGTCCGATACTACGACTTCGGTTAACCTCTGACCGTTCAGCGAACACTTACATATTCAGTTACGGCGTGTACACGGTATCTCGACCAGATCTCCAGGATAATCATCACCACCGATTTATAAACCGAATCCCAAAATCTGCCGTAAAAACAAGCGGGATAATAGAGGTTATTTTAGTTCTTCATGTTTGTTTCCTTAGCCTGTGTATATATTGAAGTTTCGTCGGAGTTAATGTTCACCGAACTTGATTCTTCTAAAGTCATATTTTTTGTTTCCGGTGCCATAGTTAAAGAAATTATCCACCCTATGAAATATAATCCTGCGCAAAAAAACAGTGTGGCTTGTAGTCCAAATGTATCCAATATCAAAGGGAATACGAATGTACTGGAAGCTGCGCCTACACGACTAAACCCTGAGGCAAATCCAAAGGCCGTAGCTCTGATATTGGTCGGAAAAAGTTCATTTGGATAAATCCATTGAAGAGTTTGCATTCCCGTATTAAATATTCCATAGATAACGAATATTGTAAGTACTAATACAAATGGAAATGCATAATTAGCCATTATGCCTAAAACCGCTATGCATATACCCGATATTAAAAATGGATATGTGAGAACCGGCCTTCGTCCCCACTTCTCGATCGCATAAAGTGCTGGCAATATACCAAGTAAATAAAGCACATTAATAACCGCCGATCCCAAAAATTCTGCATCATCAACTGCTCCGAAACCTGCAAGAATTTGTGGAATAAAAAGACCGATTGCAAACAAAGGAGCTACTTGCAAACACCAAAATAAAGAAAGAAAAACGGTCCGTCTTCCGTATCCATTTTTAAAGATATCAATGTAGGATGTTTTTTTCTTCGGTACTGTTGCTTCTTTAGGCAGCGAAACACCTTCCCCCAAAAACTTTTTTATTGTTTCTTGTGCCTCTTTCATTCTACCTTTACTCGCTAACCAAAGTGGAGATTCTGGCATTCCTATCCGTGCAATGAGGAGAATAATCGCTGGCAATGCGACACTTATCAGCATCCAACGCCAACTATCATCTCCTATGGGTAACATCAAATAACCAACTACATAAGAAAGGGCATATCCTACAAACCAAAGCCCTATCATCCCCCCTAATATTGCACCCCTTCTTTTTTTAGGTGAAAACTCTCCCATTAAAGAGCCTGCGATTGGATAATCAGCACCGACTGCAATACCTAGAATTATACGTAAAACCACCAATTGGAGAGCTTCAGTTACAAAAAACATTAATATTGAAGTAATTAGAATAATAATAGTATCAAGGATGAACATTTTCTTTCTACCTATAATGTCGGTTACATAACCAAAAATAGCTCCACCGAAAAACATACCTATAAATAAACTTGATGCCATTAAACCCATCATCAGAGCTGACATTTGAAATTCTGTTTCAAAAACTGCCATTGCAATTGCAATAATTCCTATTGCATAACCATCAATAAATGCACTTCCGCTGGTAACACCGAACATTCTTAAATGAAACTTATTAAAAGGCACATCCTCAATTGTTTTATGGCTCATGGTCTTCCTCCTCAGGTTAAATATTTATAATGTTGAAACCCGCTATGAAAGCTAAAGAGGCATCGTTATGCTTAATTTACCATCTATAGCTGTTTGAACACAGTTTTCCATACTGCCAAAATAAATACCACGGTCTAGCAAACCAGGGCCATAATGAGCAAATTTTCCTGAGTTAGTCATTAGTGTATGCTTGCTTTTAGAAATAATAGAATTATTGAGCATACACAGGCATATATTCGTATTGAAACGGGCTCCGAACTTTTCAATTTCTGCTACTAATCCCTTGTTCTTTGCTCTTTCGTAAACAAAATCATTGGTAGTTATTAGAAACTCTATTCTTGGATCACAGTATTTCCCTGAGACAAGTTCTGATAACTTATAACATTCATCTAATGAAAAATGGGGACTTCCCATGAGTACTTGATCAACCTTTTGGAAGTGAGCTGTGGACAATTTTTTCCAAACATCTATAAGCTCATCTCTAGTTATCTCCCATTCTTCAGGGGGATCATTATCACCAAAGGCAGCCTCAATTGTCGGCGCCTCAGGTGTAATTCCGACCATATGGAACATTCCCACTGCTCCTGCAGTGGCTGCTGCTGCACCAAAAGCTTTTAGATCATCTGAAGAGGGGGAATCTGGTAAGCCGTCAATGACTGGAACTCCACTCCCCACATAACTGCCCACAAGATAACCCAATACTGGATAAAATGTAGAGTCAATTTTTCTTAGATCAGGCAATTTAATAAGAATAGTTCCAAGCCGCTCTTTATTCAAATGATATCCCGATAATGGAACTCTCCCGGTTAGGGCTGCGCAAATATCAATAAAATCACCGTAACGATTTGTACGAGATCCAATCACACTGTTCGCGTATGCTACAGCATTTGACTCTGCCCAAGCAATGTGTTCACCAAAAACAGGTGGATCAGGTAACTGATACGGAGCGCAAGTAAAGGTGGGTTTTGCACCCATATGTTCGTAGGCAAGTGCAAGACGATCAGCCATCATTGCATAGTTCTCGCTCACCCCTTGTTCTTGCCATCGACTACGATCAATTGAGATAGCGTTCATAGTTGTGGGAACAATTATATTCCCCCTTCTTGTACTAAGGTTTCTGCGAAATGTAAACTAGCTTTGCCTGTATAAATACAACCGTCAATATGCGCGCGAGTAATGTCGATTAAGCTAGTAGCGCCTTGTACCTCTGCCATACGTAACAATATTCGCATAGCAATTTGACTAGCAGCCCCATGATATCCATCTAAAATGTCTTTATCATAATCAGATAACTCGACATTGCTCATAATTAAAAAAACTCCTCTTGCCATATTTACAAAATACAAATTATTTGCTTTAAATTATGATCGGAGTACAATTACTTCTCCATCAATACGAGCGTAAGATGCATTCAGAACTAAATTAAAAGAATCATTGTCTAAAACAAGGATAGGAAGTTGCCTCACAAAAATCTCATCACAAACGATTGCCCCTAAGGAAATAATCTCATCTGGTTTGTTTATTACAATTGCAGAAGGAGCAGTATTCTCCATAATTGCCTCTAACAAAACACCACTTCCACTACTAGATCCTCGTCCCGATGGTAAAGCTAATATCTCGCCGGAGATTTTATGCCCGTGAAGAGGATGATGACGATCCACAATTTTACCACTTGAGGGATCAAACCCACCCCAAAAACTTAAAGATTTCGTTGTTCCTATAATATTCCCTTCACCTTTTCCTTGAACAAGTGGAGCTCCCCTTATTTTTATCATTCCTTTTTATCCTTACTTGAAATTTGATAATGTCTGATATTTTGTAGAGTTTCATGCATAACGACAACCTCCTGCTACTGGAACAGTTATAGGTAATCCTGCTGATAGAGAATCAACTTTCAAATTAAAGTATCCTCCCCACATTTGCTCCTTCAAAAATTGCGTCACTCAAGCGCCTTGGTGCAATGGCATCACCAATAAGATGTAATTCAAGATCAGGTATAACCTGGGCTATTTGATCGTATAGTCTGTTCTCTGCTGATTGATACCCAACTAGCACAACAAGATCGGCATCCTTGATGATCTTCTTGTGATCAGACCAAACGTTACTTAGTTGAATACCTTCATCTTTTTGACCAATCAACGAATGGTTTGGGAGAAGGGTAATGTTATTTTGGGTCAAAAGACGATATATTTCTGGTTTTTGCATTTCATCGAGATCTTCAGCTACGGACCACAGCGGCGTAGCAAGTTCAACCTGTGAGGCACCAGCATTTGCTATAAAATTCGATATACTAGCTCCACGAAACTTACCTTCTTGGTCATAGATCAAAACCTTAATCCCTGGTTCAATTGAAACCTTACCGTCCAAAACATCAATATCCGTTACACAGCGGGTCCTCATCTTCTTGGTTATACTGGAAATGCTTGGATTAGATCCTGTTGCAATAACAACGACATCTGGATTCAAAGATAACAATGTTTCTGGTGACACTTCTGTTCCACAACGAACATCGATACTTAGTCTTGTTAACTCTTTTTCAAGCCACTTGATGTGTTCGCCGTAATGAGGCCGTTCAGGAGCAGCTGACGCTGAGACCACTTGTCCTCCAAGATAATTTTCACGCTCCATCAGTATTACCTCAAGTCCACGTTCAGCAGCCACGCGAGCTGCCTCCATTCCCGCAGGACCCCCTCCGACGATGATCATCCGCCGAATACTTGTTGCTGATTGATAATTTTCCAATGTTTCGTCTTCTATCGCGGGGTTAACAGTACAAATCATCGGCATTCCCGAATACAACCTTCCAATACAACCCTCAGTACAGGCATTGCACGGCCGAATACGAGAAATTTCTCCTTCCATTGCTTTTTTAGGCAAATCAGGATCAGCTATGATTGCGCGTGTCATACCAACTAGATCACAATCCCCGGCAACTAAAGCCCTTTCGGCCTGATAAGGATCAAAGATTCGCCCAGCCACTAACACCGGGACAGAAAGGTTCTCTTTCATTCTATGTGCTGCATGGTTATAAGTACCACGTGAAAAAGTATCTCCAGGAACAACACCTGCTTGTCCAGCATAAGATGCAGCATTCCCACCAGAAATATTAAAAAGGTCAATATGGTCTAACTCATCAAGCCTCATAGCAATCTCAATCATATCATTTTGATCAAGCCCCAAATCATCAGTAATCAGATCTCCAGCCATTCTAAAACCGATAATAAAATCATCCGAGACAGCTTCGGCTACTGCTTCAATAACCTCTACGGAAAATCGCATACGTCCAGTCAAGTCTCCTCCGTAACGATCTGTTCGGTTATTAATGTATGGACTCCAAAATTGTTCAATCAGGTGACCTCCGAAAGACGTGATTTCAATTCCATCCCAGCCACACCTTTCAAGCCGCGCAGCTGCTTCAGCGAAGGCTTCCACAATTGACGGTATTTCATCGGTACGTAATACATGTGGTATTTCACGATGTACACCCTCTGGAATTTCAGATGGCGCCTGAAGGGGCCGACCACTTATAGAAGAATTTCCACGTCTACCCATATGTGTCGCTTGAGATATGATGAGAGCATCATGTTTATGAACCCTTTCAGCAAGATCCTTCAATAAAGGTTCATTTTCAGGATTCCATAGACTTACTGATCCGTACGAAGCAGATGATTCCCTGTACACACTCGCAGAACCAAATGCCATAATTAAACCAGCTCCTCCGGCTGCTTTTTGCTCGAGATAACTAACGTGCCGCTCAATTAACAACCCAGAATCAAACCCTGGAGCATGAGCGGTCGATACTATCCTGTTCTTTACTTCTCGTTTGCCGATACGGTGAGCACTGAACAAAGTCTTGAAATCGTTCCTTGTATCTATATTTTGATTAATACTCATTCTTTCTCCTCCTTGTGAAAATAATCTAAGAATTCACCTAGGTTGGTGTGACAATGGTTTCCCACTATCCACCACGTTTATAGTTGCGTTGAAATTGCAGGTATGGGGTAGCTATAAAAGGTTATTTAAAAAATGCACTATAGTTTTCGGGCAATTTTTGCACCATCAGCCATTGCTGACTCAACAGTTCGTGGTGCTAGGCTGTCACCAATAATATGCACATTTTCTAACTTACTATTTAAAGAATGATAGATACTGTCATTAGCTTCGTTTCCCAAGCACGTTACTAGCATATCCACGTCAGACATTACACTCTCCTTACCAGAAAATACATTTTGGGTAATTACATTATCTTGGTGAATTTTTGTTACCTTGTTATTAGGAATAAAATTCATTCCATAGGAAAATAGACGTTCATACATAGGGGTACGCATAGTTGGATGGATGTCCTCTCCTACAGAAAAATTAGGTGTAACTATCTGTACCTTCGCCCCCTTTTTAGCTATTAACTCAGCACAACTTAAAGCCATCTGGCTTCCAGATTCCCCCCCAACATGATCCCAAATAATTGCATTTTTTACAGTATCATTCTTGCTTTCGAGAACTTCATGAGGGGTTACTATTCTAAGATTAGAACTAGCATCGCCTTGTAAATCTGGTATCCAGGGGCGTGAGTAAATTGATATTGGATAAGAACCTGTCGCTATTACAACTGAATTGGGTTCTAAAGCTACAACTTTATCAGGATTCATTTCTGAATTCGTATAAACTTTCACTCCTAGTTTTTTGAGCTGGTTTTCCTGCCATTCAATGATTTTCATCAATTCATCCATAGCCGGGGACGTTGCCCATTGTCGTAGCTGCCCCCCTAAAATGCTTTGCCTTTCGAAAATTTCAACCGAATGCCCCTTTAGCGCTGTTACTCTAGCTGCTTCCAATCCAGATGGGCCGCCGCCTATAACCGTTACTTTCTTTGGTTGATGTGTTGATACCAGCGGTTTTAACTCCCCAACACGCCCAGCCTCTGGGTTATGAATGCAACGTATTGGAAGTCCCTCAAGAAGTTTTGAAATACAAACATTTGCCCCAACACATGGTCTGATGTCATCACTTCTACCTTGTTGAATTTTGCTTACTATATTAGGATCTGCTATATGAGCTCGAGTCATCCCAACCATGTCAGCTGAACCATCGCTAATTATTTTCTCAGCATGAGTAATCTCTGTTATGCGCCCAACTGTAAACACTGGTAAATTAACAACTTCCTTAATGTTTTTCGCTAAGTCAACAAAAAGACCATGTGGTGCAGGTGTTGCAGGCCAATGAGCCCACCTTTGAAAACGATCTAAGTTGGTTCCAGATATTACATTAATATAGTGAATTTTACCAGTTGATTCAAGTCGCTTAGCTATGTCCTGTGCCTGTGTTAGATCCAGGCCGCCCTCCACTTTTTCATCGGCGGATAAACGAACTCCTATAATCACTCCCTCACCAGCCTGTTCGCTGACCGTCTCAAGAACCTCGAGTAAGAAACGCATTCGATTATCTAAACTCCCGCCATAATTATCGTTTCTATGATTTGAATATCCTGAAAGGAATGCCGCAATTAACATACCATGTGCAGCGGTTATTTCGATACCATCAATCCCCCCTCCTTCACTCGCCTTGCGGCTTCACCAAAAGCCCCGACTACTTCTTTAATTTCCTCTTTCGTCATCTGATGGGGAGTCTCACGAACAAGTTCAGAAGCTACAGGCGAAGGAGCCCAGAGCGGCTCCTCTAATAAAGACGACCAACCATAAGCACCAAAATGTGCTAATTGGGTAATTATTCGCCCTCCTTCTGAATGGACAGCGTGAGCTAATCTCTTATAACCCGGTATAATGCTATCATCATGATTTACTAAACAATGATACTCATTCATTCCCGTGGGATGTACTGATGTTGCCCCAGTAGTTTGGATACCCGCTCCACCAGCTGCAAGAGTGCGGTGATACTCAATATATTGATCTGTAGGTAAGCCGTTTTCAGCTAAACCTGGCTGGTGAGCTGATACTAATACTCGATTTCTTATAGTCATGGGACCCACTTGGATCGGTGATAAAAGACTAGGAGCGTTTTGTTTATCATGTTTAAGCATTTATATCAATCCTTCCTATATTTATTTCCACAAATTTTTTTAACGGTAGATCTTTATCAAAGAATCGTTATATTCGTTTACTTCATTGAACATTTTCGTTCAAATTTACGTCTTAATTTTTGATCACATTATGGCAGTTTTGGTATTTTTCCTTAATCAAACATTATTCGAATGAAAAATGACTTTGTTTTCCAAAGCGTATAACTGACCGAAGGCAAAGCCATAGCGATAGCACCTAAATCCTTCGGCTGTTCCCAATAAACAGCTTGTTGTAACTGCCTCTGTACCAGTCCATTAAACACGCCCGTTGTTATTTCTTCAACTGAGACCTTACTTTTGTAACCAGCGCTGCATATTACCTGAACGCCCTAAAACTTTTACAACTCCTTTAATAGCAGAATAAGAAGCAAAACATGTACTCGTTTTTTTTCCCAGGGGCCAAAATAACTGAGCCATCACCAGATATAATTTTTGGATTATATATTTTGAATCTAAAATGATCTTGCTAAATTAACGTTCATAACATTTTGGCATTTATAAATAGGTGTCTCATCAAGTCATTATTTTCCAAATTTACCGAAATAATGCATCAAAATGGAATAAGATTGACAAATAAACAAAGTTCACTCTACACAGTATTGTCATATCTAATTTTACAGTTACATTTGTTTATCAACAGGTGATGTTTGTTTCATTGGTCGAAACATAGAAATAAACAAGGCAATTACTAAAACAAAACCTACATAGCCTATTAGAGGGAAAAGTGTATTCACGAGATCGACAAAGCCGACAAAACCTAACGGAAAAGCAAGTAGGAGGACAACGACTACCACTCCTTTAAACTTTGGGGTCCCCGTTTGAACGAATCGGGCAGTAAAACTGTAGAACATGGCTACTGCTGTATTAAAGATCATTCCCAAGAAGCCAATTGCCATGAAAGTACCAAGGATTGGAGAAATTTCTGTAGCAAGAGCTAGTGTTGGCATATCAGTGCCCTGTAATTGATCAATGTTTGCATACAATGCCAAGTTGAGAATTACAACCATTAACCCAACGATGATGCCTCCTACGATCCCACCCAATCTCGCTGATTTTTTATCTTCTTCCGTCGCTCCAATCACTATCATCATTGCCATACTAATAGCATAGCAAAGTGCAACATAATTCACAGAACTTACTAACCAATGTGGCCCCGCAGAAATTTGATCACGAGCAATAATATCTAATTCATTAAAGTTAAAATCACTTATTAATAAAGAATAAACAACTACTATCAGTGTAAGCGCAACCATGTATGGGGTTATATAACCTATAACTGAGGTTACATTCGCAGTATTCAGAAACATTGTTAAAGCCACAAGAACAATCATCAATACATAACCGACGACCGGCGAGATCGCAAACTGCTGTTCAAAAAGAGATCCGCTTCCCGCGATCATAACTACACCAAACCCGAATAAAAAAAGTGTCAGCGCAATATCAAGTACAGGCCCCAAATATTTACCACAAAGGTAGTAAATGGTTTTTTTATGAGAAGGTACTTGTAGTCTTTGTCCTAACTTAATGAATTGATATCCGAAGATCGGAAAGAAGATAGTTGTAACTAAGGTTCCCATAATTCCCCATAGTCCAAAACTGGCAAAATACTGTACAATTTCTTGACCTGAAGCAAACCCAGCTCCAATTATTATCCCTACATAAGCACCTGCCACCCGAATGACATTTTTCATATAAACACCCTTTAAATAAATTTTGATATCTTTTAAATAGACTGGACGATTATGGGCAGCTTTTGCAAGTATTCAATAATATTATTTTTTTCTAGACTTATTTAATAAATTTCCGAGATTGTTAATCAATCCACGGTTACGATAAGTTGTATAAAAGCTTACAAGGAAATCAATGAAGGCCAGCAACAAATCATTGATCAACTTTGTATTAAACTTTAAAATTATAATCGCCAGCTAGTATATCGAAGTAAGGATGTTTTCTTTTGATTCACAACCCTAACTTGAATTAACCTTTCGACTTGTTGTTCATTTGAGTAAAGAGATCTAGATAAAACCTTGATATGGTTTCTGACTAGTAGAATGGTGAATCCAATTTATTAAAGTTATAAAGTCATAAACAGGGAGCTGTACATATCTTTGTATATCCTCTGCATACGGTGGTAAATCACTACATTCTAAAAGAATAGTAGCTATATCTGGATTATCATTTACTAAATTAATAGCAGAAGTAACCACTTCTTCCCTCACTTTTTCGTTATCAAAAGATCCTCTACTCTCTATAATGGCTGAAAACTCAGGTGAATTACTTAAATCGGCTATAACATAAGAACTTGAATCATATACTCCACAACTTTTAAATAAACTTTCCTTCATTCCTGCTTCATACGCTGTTAATACACCAATTTTTTGGCTCGATTTCAATCCTATTTTAATCCATGGAATTTGAACAACACTTGATAAGTACACTGGTATATTAACAGCATCCGCCACCTTGTCCTGAAAATTCCCAAAAAAACCACATGCTGAGGATATTGCCCGTGCTCCCTCTGCCTCTAACTCTTGAGCAACTGCAATTATACTTTCCAAAAGACTCTCATCACCATTTAGTAACCTGGGAATTGTACAATTAGGTACCTTTTTAAGTCTTACTGGAAAATTATACGTACTCAAGTTAGCTACATTACCAGGTAACACTGGATACCAAGCTTCGTCTAGATAAAGTATACCTACTGAATAGCCAGATATATATTGCCCTTTTTTTTGAGTTATTACAGTCTGGATTGTATTTTCGTTCAAATATCCATACTCCCTTTGGTGAAGGGATTTTTCGATATCCATATAATTAACCCCTTTGCATTCATCTACTTAGGTATTCAAAGCGGGATTACATCAACCTTTGATATTCCGCTTCACATTAATTCTTGTTTTAACATTACAACACTTCTGTATTCGTACGTATTAATCAAACATTAGCGGTCTTGCTAATTTATTTATGGCAGCACCATCAACCATTAGAGATTGACCACTGACATAAACAGACTCATCTGAAGCAAAGAATAGACAAGCATTCGCTATATCTTCAACCGTTCCAATTCGGCCCATAGGTTGAAAATCCAGGGCTTGGTTATAAGCGTCTTCCGGGTCGGGCAAGGTGGCAAATGTTCCACGTTCAAGAGGGGTGTCTACCATACTTGGGCACACGGCGTTAACTCTTATGTTATGCTCTCCGTAATCCAAAGCCATTTGTCTCGTTAACGCTTGTAGACCTCCCTTAGCGGCGGGATAAGAGGCAAAACGTGTAATTGTTTTTTCCGCATGCCAGGAACCTATATTAATGATTGAACCACCATTTCGATTGATCATTTCCGGAATTGTATATTTTGAACCTAGAAATGGTCCTGTTAAATTAACATTCATGACCTTTTGCCAGTCATCAAGCGTTGTATCTACGACAGATTTTCTCACCGCAATGGCTGCATTATTTACCAAAATGTCAATACCGCCAAATTGTTTTTTAGCGGACTCTACCATATCTATGATACTTTGCTCATTACTCACATCGGTCTTTACAAAGATAGACTCAATACCAGAATCCCTTAATTCGCTCGAAACCTTTGAACCAGTCTCCTCGTTAAGCTCAGCTACAACAATTTTGGCACCTTCCCTCCCAAACGTTTTTGCAATTTGCTCACCAATGCCTTGACCCCCGCCGGTTATGATTGCCACCTTTTCCCATAATCGCATCATCTTCTCATCCCTTTCTTCGATACTTATATTTTACGAAACTACTTATTCCTTTTGCCAACTAAATGTTTAAATTATGGCCTTTTCAATCACTAAATCATTTTCTTTAAATCGCTCAAATCTTAACGGTCTTAAATCAATAGTTTCATAGACTCCCTTGCTAATCAGCTCAGCCAAACCCTTTCCGACAGCTGGTGCTTGTTGCATCCCATGGCCGCTAAAACCACAAGCCAAATAATAGCCATCGAGCTGAGGATGTTTCCCAACAATCGCGTTCTGATCTTTTGTGTTATGCGTATACAACCCGGACCAACCGCCAGTTACTTTAGCCTTTTCAAAATTTTTAACCCGATTTCCTAAAACTGGCCATAATTGGTCAATAAAGTATGAGCGTTTCCATTTAAAATGAATACCTGGCTTTGTATCTTCTGCAAAGCCCGAGAGTAGTTGATTTCCTTCATGACGAAAATAAACACCTGTAGGATCGACCGTTAAAGGAAGTCCTTTCTTTAACGGTTGTTCCGAATCAAATTGAAATACTTGTCTTCTCAAAGGAACAATAGGTAAAGGCAAACCAATTTTTTCACTAAGATAACCTGACCATGGCCCTGCACAATTTATAACGACACTCGCTTTATATTCTTGACCATTGTTTAGACGAACACCTGTAACGTTATGGCGATCAGTGAGGATAGTATCCACCTCCTCATAAATATATTGAGCTCCCAATTTCTTAGATTGTTTGATGTACCCTTGCATCACAGAGTATGGATCCAAATATCCGTCCTTGGCACAAAACAGACCACCTGCAAGATCATCAGTGTTTAATTCAGGTATGATCTTTAGCAAGTCTTCTTTATTTAGTAATTCAGAGGGCACTCCATGCTTATGTTGGACCTCTAAATGCTCATTTAAATAAGGCATATTTGCTTCTTTGCCTAACAGTAAATAACCTCTTTGTTTAAAATCTATTTCAGCCTTCTCATGATTATCTGCCATGGCCTCAGCAAATTTTTTATACACCTGATGACTGAATTGACTTATTTGGATATTGATATCTGTTGTAAATAGCTGTCTTATTCCTCCTACACTTCGAGGTGTGGAAGAAAATTCATACGTCCGATCCTTCTCAAAGATGAGGATTTCCCCTTCATAACCATCATTTAATAAATTATAGGCTATGCTTGATGCTATGACGCCTCCACCTATAATGATGATGTCAGCTGTGTGTTCCATGTGTTATGCCTCATTTCGATGATAAGTTTATAAATACGTCCATTTCAAATATTGAAAATATCATTTAATAAACATTCTTACTCAATGAACCTCATAAACTGCTTCTGCTATCTCCTTAGAAATGTAACCATTCATAACATCAAACTTCACCTTATCCGGATCGCGTTGCTCTGGGTTTCCGTAGCCACCTCCACCTGGAAGTTTTAGAGTAACAACATCTTCTGGATCAAATGTGTATAGGCGTTTGGATCCTAAATAGGTTTTATCATTTAACAATACCTCTGCTTTTGCTCCGGGCTTACCGCCGGCTAATCCACGAGGAGGATAATTCATACAGTCAAACATCGTTGGAAAATGCCACGGTTGATGAGTACGAACACCAAAGCGAATGATTTGCCCAAGTCCGCCTCGGTATTTTCCGCTTCCTCCGGAATCCGGGCGAAGCTCCTTTTGAAAAATCACGAGCGGTGAATTGCTTTCAATGATTTCTACAGGTGTTCCGCGAACACCGGAAGGAAATCCTGTTGCAGATAAGCCATCTTTTGTAGGGCGAGCACCCATTCCTCCAGTGCTAAACGTCACATAGGAAAAAGACTCGTCTTGTAAGTCTTTCCCATATACTTGCACACTCCAAATGGAGGTTGAACCTTCAGCAATCGTCGCATCAGGCATGGCATGATATAAGGCACCTAGAACGCAGACAGGAGCAAAGTGCCCAATAATGTGTCGTGCCGCTGTCGGCATGGGATATGAGGCGTTAAGAACACAACCTTCAGGAGCGTCGACTCGAACGGGACGAAAACTCCCTTCGTTATTGGGAATGTCCGGTGCAATCGCTGCCTTTATAGCGTAGGTTACATAAGCTAACGTATAATAAAGGCTTACATTTACTCCTTTTGAACTTGCTGGTGAAGATCCTGAAAAGTCTACCGCAAATTCATCCCCTTGAATAGAAACGGAACATTTGATTTTTATAGGTTCAGATACTCCATCCGTATATATCTCATTTTCATAGGTTCCATCAGGAATACCTGTGATGGCTTTGCGCATTGCTTTTTCTGATCGTTGAATGATCTCATGACCTAAAGTATCAATCTCTGTCAGGTCAAACTCTTCCAACATTTCAAGCAGACGTCTAATTGCTACTTCTTGAGCAACAACTTGAGCACGTAAATCTCCCAACACCTCATAAGGTGCCCGAACATTAGCTTCAATGATCAATTGTAAACTTTCATTCAGTTGTCCCGCTTGATAATACTTCATATATGGGATATGGAGGCCTTCTTCATGGATACTTTCACCCTCGGGATTATATCCCCGACCACCTATGTCTGTCACATGACACGTAGATGCAAAATAACCAATAAGATTCGCATCGTAAAAAGCAGGGGTAACGATGGTGACGTCAAGAAGGTGACCTGAAATTTCGTATGGGTTGTTACCTATGAGAACATCTCCGTGTTTTAAGCGTTCACTCGGGAATTCTTCTAGAAAATGCTTTACCCCTAAAGCCATTGTGTTAATATGCCCTGGTGTCCCTGTATTAGCTTGAGCAATCATATTTCCATGACTATCAAATAACCCTGCAGATAAATCACCAGCATCTGATAGGATATTTGAAAATGAAGTTCTTATCAGTGTTTTAGCCTGCTCCTCCAAATTCGTGATCAGTCGATTCCACATAACCTCTACTTGAACAGGATCAAACATATTCCTGCTGCTTTCTGTCTTGGTTATCATAGGCGCTCTCACCCTTTGCTTTTAAGATTAAGTTGAAATAACGATCAATAGTTGCGTTATAACTTGGTGTTACTACCATCGTTGATTCTCTCTCTTCGATGATTGCCGGTCCAGGGATCTCAACACCCGGATTTAATGTTGACCGATCATACACAGATGTCATTGTATATGTGTCGTATTCTTGAAAATAAACGTCACGTTTATTTTTCACAGGAGGGTTCATTCCGTTGTTCTCATCACTGGAGTTGATGGAAAGTTGCGGATGTGGTCCCTGGACCACTACGCGCCAATTCACCGTTTCAATAGGCACCCCTTCACTTGCCTCTGAATATAATTTTTCATATTGCTGCTTAAAATTTTCGTGTATCGATTGTATCGAGGAATGATCTATTTCCCCATTTGGGATAGGCACACTAATGTCATGATTCTGACCGGCATATCTCATTTCACAAGTACGGATCACTTGTATATCAGCATCTTTTACACCTGATTGCTTAAGAATGGATCCGCCCTCGTTTTCCATGTCCCTAAGAAGTTGGGTTACTTCTTGAAAATCTAATTGATCAAGTCGCCCGGCATAACTTCGCACAAAATCAAACGAAAGCGGCGATGACAGAAAGCCGAAGGCGGAACAAACGCCTGCACCAACAGGAGAGATCACCTCAGACACACCAAGAATATGGGCTACATTACATACATGAACCGGACCCGCTCCTCCTGTCGCAAATAATGGATAATTTCGTATGTCCTTGCCTTTTTCAACGGCGTGGATACGTGCTGCACTCGCCATATTTTCATTAACAATACGGTGAATGCCCCAAGCTGCTTCTATCGTATCAAGCCCAAGTGGTTTCGCTACCTTGTCTTCAATCGCCTTGTAAGCAGCCTCCATATCCAAATGCATTTCTCCACCTAAAAAATAGTTCGGATTCAAGTATCCTAGAATTAAATCGGCATCGGTAATGGTGGGTTGTGTCCCCCCCTTTCCATAACACGCTGGACCTGGTTCAGAACTCGCACTTTCTGGTCCCACTTTTAAAAGATCCATTCTATCAATATGGGCAATGCTACCGCCTCCGGCACCAATTTCAATCATATCAACAACCGGTACTTTGACAGGTATGCCGCTTCCTTTCATAAAGCGATGTTCTCGCCCCACCTCGAATTCGTTGGTAATTAATGGCTCCCCATTATCGATTAAACTTGCCTTGGCTGTTGTCCCACCCATATCAAAGACATGCAGGTTGTTAAGGTCACATAATTTGCTGTAAAATGCACCAGCTATCGAACCGCCTACAGGCCCTGACTCTAAAATGCGAATGGGGAAACGACAAGCCGTATCAACCGTACAGGTGCCACCGCCTGATAGCATCATATGAAACTGACCAATAAACCCTTGATCAATAAGATCGTTTTCCAGTTTGGTGAGGTATCGTTCAACTAGCGGCTGTACATAAACATTGGCAATTGTTGTGGAAGCACGTTGATACTCTCGGATCTCAGGCGATACTTCTGAAGATAAGGAAACCCTAATATGAGGGGTAACCTCCTGGGCAATTTCATAAATTCTTTTTTCATGAGTATCATTTTTGTAGCTATGCAGCAAACATACGGCGACAGCTTCAACGCCTTGGGCATCTGCTTTTTTAAATATTTCCTTTACTTCAGTTTCGTCTAAAAATGTTAATACTGATCCATCAGCCAGGGTTCTTTCCCTAACAGGAAATCTCATGCTTCTCGGCACCAGGGGGGTTGGATTCTCTATAAAAAGATCATATAAGTCATAACGATTTTCATTTCCTATTTCGATCTGATCACGAAAACCCTCCGTTGTAATAAGTGCAGTTTTTACACCCTTTCGTTCAATCAAAGCATTAACAACTAGAGTTGTTCCGTGTATGATCGTTGTGATGTCGCTATAGGAGAAACCATACTTTTTTAGATTCTCATCCAGTCCTTTTATGAAACCGGCGGATGGATCTGGATATGTCGTTAACGTTTTCCCGAAATATCTATTCCCCATCTCATCAAGAATGACTATATCTGTAAAAGTTCCACCAATATCAACCCCAACACGAATAGTTGACATATTCTTCCCTCCACTACGCTTAAGTATAAAATATTCTCCTCTTAATTCTTCAATTATCAAAGGTAGCTTGTCACGGGTCAATGGCCACTTTAATGATGGCAGGCTCCCCTTAATAGATTGATCTTAGGTAAAGCAGGCACCGTTTCTTCGTGCCCCACACGATAGATGTTATCGCTTTCATTTCCTTAAATATAATTTTGTATACGTTTCACAGCTTCTTGTAGCCGTTCCGTTGAAACAGTCAACGATATACGGAAATAACCTTCACCTGCTGTTCCAAAAGCTGATCCAGGTGTTACGACAACACCAGCTTTTTCAAGCATAAGATCAGCAAATTCCCCTGAAGTATACCCTTCCGGTACAGGCGCCCAGATGTAAAAACTCCCCTTTGGCGGTTCCACTTCTATACCGATAGCATTCAGTCCCTCAACCATCACTCGGCTACGCTTTCGATAAATCTCAACATTGTTTTGGACGCCCATTTGATCACCAGTCAATGCAAAGGCTGCTGCTTTTTGAATAGGGATAAACTGGCTTGTATCCATGTTACTTTTCACAACAGACAATGCCCTGATGATTTCCGGATTACCAACCACATATCCTATACGCCACCCAGTCATGTTGTAACTTTTAGACAAAGATCCGAATTCTACAGCTATACTTTTCGCGTTTGCAGCTTGAAGGATACTCGGTGCCGGCCCGTCAAAAGTAATCATATTATAAGCAAAATCATGAGCTATAGAAATATTGTTTACTTTCGCAAAATCAATCACTTGATTAAAAAAAGAAATATCCACCGTGGCAGCTGTCGGATTCCCTGGATAATTAAGATACATGAGTGTCGCTTTTTGTTTAATTTCTTCTGGAATCGCCGAAAGATCCGGATGAAAATGGTTGTCTTTTGTCAGTGGCATGTCGTAATTTTTACCACCAGCGAAATACGTAGCCCTTCGATAAACACCATAGCATGGATCTGGAGTCAAAACATAATCGTTCTCATCAATGACTGCAAAAGGAAGATGAGCAATCCCTTCCTTCGATCCAATGAGGGCAAGCACTTCAGTTTCAGGATTTAGATCCACATTATATTTCTTTTTATAAAAAGAAGCTACTGCTTCTTTGAATTCAGTACAGCCACTAAAAGAAGAATATTTAAAATTATCCGGGTTATTAAGTTCATCAATAAGTTTATCAGTAATCGATTTTGGTGTTGGAAGGTCGGGATCCCCCATGCCTAAGTTGATGATATCTATTCCGGATCTTTTTAGCGCATCTTTTCTTTGATTGATGTTAGAAAAAACGTATGGGGGTATATCCGCTACCCTGTTGGATATGAGAGACATTTTTATACAACCTTCCTTATTTTTTAAAGCCCAGATTTTCAGAGATTTCATCTGCCGTTTTTTTTGTCTCTTCCTTTATAAACCACTCTCTATCCTCCTGAAATCGAGTTGTAGGGCCACTCACCGTTATTGCAGCGACCACCTCCCCAGAATAATCTCTTATAGGAAAAGAAATGCCCGTTGTGTCTAAGTCTTGTTCCCCTTGACTGATAGAAAACCCTTGCTCATAGATCATCTTTAAATTTTTTCGAAGATCTTCCGTTTCCAATTTTTCGAGCATTTTGTCTTGCTTGTCTTTTGACATGTGAGCAAACAGCAATTTGGGCCCGGATCCAATATAAAGCGGAGAACTTTTCCCTACTCTCGTATATAGACGCAATGCTTGGTGGCTCTCCACCTTTTCAATGTACGTCGCCTGTTCACCGTCTACGATGACAAGGTGAACTATTTCATTAATGGCTTGGCACAATTCTCTCATATGAGGTAACGCCACATTTCTTAACTCCAATTGTTCAGATACCATATGCCCGAGTTCCAGCAACTTTAGACCCAGACTGTATCGGATATCTTGATCCGAGTTTTTCACCTTTCTTAAAAATCCGCACTCCTCCAAAGATGCTAGTAACCTATATACTGTTGGCTTTGCCATATTTGCGCGATTAGTGATTTCACTTAAACTCAATTCCCTATGTTGATCAGTGAAAAAATCAAGTAGTTTTAATGCTTTCACAACACTTTGATTCATTTAGTTACCCTCTATTTCATTTATTGAAACACCATTTCAAATTATCTCCTTAAATTTTAATGCACTATATTAGTAGTGTCAACCAATATTGAAAAGTTTTTATATAAATATTTTATTTAGCCTCTACTCGATTCATCTCTACCTTTTTTATATTTTCATTTTTTCATGTCGAATGGTCCAAACAGATATGCCTCTATATATAGGGGTTACTAAATAATCCCTATCTTATTTCAAATGAATAACGGGGAACGTCTAGTGACTAAAAAATAGGATTGGGTGTTCCTGCCCCTCCAAAAAATTTCGTAGAGTTTTCGAGAGATTCATAGCCAGCTCTGGGGACGATCACCATTTCACTTGCCCTCGACGCGCACAAATAGAGACCAAACACATCGTTCGCTTGCCTCGCCGCATTTTTCCCTCACGTGGGCTTTCCGTCACCCCCTTGTTGCTCAATGTGTTGTTGCTACACCTGGCTTGCCATGACCTTTATCTTTCGGTGCTTCGGGTGACGATAAGGTATCGATATTGTCCCACGTTTAACGTAGGCAGCCTCATTGTATAGATTATGTTATGTCTCGAAGTTCAACTGTTGCCGAAACGCTTGACGAAGTTTTTCCCCCTCGGGTTCTTTTACTTTGCCACCGAATGATAACTTTTCCGTCCATGGCTTCTGTTGTTCCTATTACCATGGCTAGTGTAGGCATGATTGCGAGTCTCATTCAACAATTGCAGACGATAGGGGAAATGATATCCACTGGCGCACAAGTGGTGCTAAGGAGCAGCTTCCCTTTATGGGAAGGCTTTTGAGTATCTTTCTTGGATGAAAAGCTGTCTCCTCACCCCATCAACGTTCTCGATGTTCCCTGATCGTTGTTATCATCATCTATTTCTTTGCCTATGGGAAAAGGGTCTCTGACCTACTTCATCGAATATTACACTTTAACATTAATAGCATTACTATGAAGTTAAATTTTCATTTATCAGTTGCTCAACCTTCCAACTAAAATTCAGAGTCAGAACAAGAGCATTGTTAGATTTACATGTTCTAAACGACGGTTCATTACTTATATGAATTTTACTAAGAGCATTTAAATACTCATCTGTTTGAATTAAATTTTCTTGTTCTAAAATTAACAACTCATCTCTTGTTAATTCTAGTAATTGTTCGCTAAACCCTCCATAAATATCGTTTACAATTACATCCATACCTTCTAATAATGCATTAATGATTTTACCTAGAGGTTCGTCAGATTGCGCTTCCCCACTCTTGTCATGATTAAAATAGCAATTCATCATATAAACCTCCATTATAGTAATGTAACTATTTCTACAATACGTATATATGCCATAAAATTCTCTGATTTGTACTACAGCGATGATTGTTAATATTCCTTCTTGCTCCCAACTTAATTCATTAATGCGTTGTTTAGCAATATCTTTCGCTTTTGTACTATATATTCGTATTATCCCTTATCCTTAATTATTTCTATTCTTCTATAAAACTGTGTTGATATTAATCAAGAGTCGTTAAGAGAGTGAGTAATAAAATAGAATTCCCAAACGCAGAAAGACAGTACTTTAAAGAATTCGCAGTATAAAACTACGTCTGAATATACCCAGTCTCCTCCCAGATTTTCTTCACTGTCTTTTCCAAGCTGACTAATAAAAAATCCTCCCGTTCCTTCGTATGATCAATATCAGGAATACTTACCCCTATTGCCGCAACCATATTCCCCTCATGGTCGTATATAGGATAAGAAAATCCAACGGTATCTTTAAAATTTTCTGAGTAGCTGATTGAGTATCCGTTTTCTCTTATTTTCTCTATTTCTTCTTTTATTCTTTCACTGTTATCCAAGGTATTCTTTGTCAGCTTTTTCAACTCTACATTCTTCAGGTATTCATCCACTTCATCATTGCTCAAACCGGATAATAATAGTTTCGGAGCTGAACCTGCATATAACGGAGCTCTCGCACCAATTTTTACAACCAGACGAACCGGTTTGGAGCTGTCAACTGTTTCAACATAGACTGCCTCATTGCCTTCTATAATCGTTACGTGTACCAGTTCGTCAATTTCTTTATTTAATCTTTTCATATGGGGAAGGGCGATTTTATTATATTCCATATGCTGACTAACATGTTTTCCATAGATTAGTAATTTCAATCCCATCCGGTACGTAACTTCATGACTAGATTTTCTCTTTTTTACCAACAGCCCCGCTTCTTCCAAAGAAGAGGCGAGACGAAAGACGGTAGTTTTCGGCATATTGGCTGTTTCAGCTAATTCATTGATAGTCATTTCCGGGTTTGTGATAAAACAATCTAATATTTCAATTGCTTTCACAAAACTTTTACTCAAGATTAATCACCTCGGTTACAAATAATAACTTGCGTACATTCTTTTTCTGGTCTTCACTAAAATCTATGACTGAAAAACAAATACGGATATGGTAATAAGACCAATAAATGAAAGCACCCCTCACCCTTGCTATGATAAATGTGCAACCAAAAATCATAGCAGGATGTCCAGGGACACAATCATTGTATCAAGCAATTATTCGAACTGCCAGATGCCGAAATTATCCAAAGCCATCTAGATGCCGAAAAAAACTTTAATTTATGAGGTAGCACCTACCAAAAATATACAATCTTGTTCGGTCTACCTTTCCGAACATATGAAATGAAACGAAACGGAATGCCTTATAAGCGTTGTGTTCGCCATTTACCCATGGGTGTTTACCACATCTACTTGTTGCTCTTGGCGTTTGCACTGAAAGACGCCCGGAAAAAATGCGAAACCTTGTTTCCTGAACCCATTCACATGTGGAAAGTCGAATGTTACAAAGAGTTTTGTGGATAACGAGACACGTATGTGTCCAATTTTAGCGTACAAAACCGAATGATTTAAGAATATGGCTAGTGGAGAGGCATTTTATTGGTTTTAAACAAAAAATAGATATAACTTTGTATCTTTTTTTACGCTCATAGTGAAAAAACTGGTACAGCGTAAAAAGCTCAAACATAGATCTTGGTATTGAACCTCTTTTTCAATTAAGGGAGCTGTTCCCGGTTCACCATCGTCGGTAATTTTTCTCCATCAATGGCTTTCAAAAGATTTTTTGCTACCGTTACACTCATTTGTTGTGCTGCTTCCAAACTGATCCCTCCAATATGAGGTGTTTTCGTGATTTTTTCCACGTTAAGATATGGATGATGTGGAGGAGCTGGTTCTTTTCGGAACACATCTGATCCGGCTGCATGAAATTGATTTTTTTCAAGAGCGATTACCAAGTCTTCTTCATTAACAATACCTCCCCTAGCTGTATTAATAAGTACTGCTTCGGGTTTCATCATATTAAAATAAGTTTCATTAATAATACCATCTGTTTTTTCGTTCAATGGGATATGAAGACTGATCACATCACATTTCCGAAAAACTTCATTCATGTTCATGGTAAGTTCCACACCATTTTTTTCAGCTGTTTCTCTTCTTTCTTCCGGAATTCTCCGCACATAGGCAAGAACCTCCATTCCAAAACCATTTTTCATAATTTTGGCTACTTCTTGAGATATGGATCCAAAACCAACAAGTCCAAGTTTTTTGCCTTTAAGTTCTTGTGTATATTGCTCATCACGATAGAAGTAATTTCCCTTTTCCATTTCCTTATTAAACTTTACAATATTTTTCATAACAGCAAGAATTAAGCTAACGGCGTGTTCTGCTGTAGCAACCGTATTTATTTTCGGTGCGTGAAGTATTGGGATCCCTTTTTCCGTTGCATATTCGACATCAATATTATCAAGCCCAACCCCAGCTCCAGAAATAGCTTTCACTCCATCACATGCATCCAGAATCGCCGGAGTAATTCTTGCCGGTGCACGAAGAGTAATTCCGTCCACTTTATTGTTATTTAGAAATGTAATAATTTCGTATTCATCAAACGTATCAAATTTTGTTATTCTAGCATTCTCTCTTAAGACCTGCTCTCCGTTTTCATGATACATAGGAAGAATTTGTAGAATATGTATGGATTCCAAAAAAATCGCACCTCCGTATTTTTCATCTAGTGCCTGTTATAAGGAAAGATGGTGACCTTAGTTGAATCACCATCTGCATTTATATTGAGAATTAATCAAGGTATTCAACAATCGTTGAAATTCCCTGACCTCCACCAATACAAAGTGTAACCAGACCGTACTTTTCTCCTCTTCGTTCCATTTCGTGCAGAAGCTTTGTCATCAGCACTGCCCCTGTTGCCCCTATTGGGTGACCTAATGCAATTGCGCCTCCATTGACATTTACTTTCTCTATATCCATTTTGGCCTCTCTAATGACAGCCAGGGATTGTGCAGCAAACGCTTCATTCAGTTCAATTAGCCCGAGGTCATTCATGGATAAACCTGCCTGTTTTAATGTTTTATACGTAGATTCCACCGGTCCGATCCCCATAATATCCGGAGAGACACCACTAGTTGCCTGGGCGAGAATTTTGGCTTTCGGCTTCAGTCCGTATTCATTCATTTTTTCCTTGTTCATCATGAGGACCACAGATGCAGCATCATTTCTCCCACTAGAGCTACCTGGTGTTACAGTTCCATTTTCCTTAAACACTGCCGGGAGCTTTGCCAGTTTTTCCGGTGAAGTAAGGAAAGGATGCTCATCTGTATCAAATGTTATTGTTTTTTTGCGCTCCTTAACTTCATAGGGTACAATCTCTTTTTTAAAACGTCCGGATTTAATCGCCTCATCTGCTAGTGACTGACTACGGTGTGCAAATTCATCCTGTTCTTCCCGGGAAATACTGTATTGGTCTGCCAAGTTTTCCGCTGTTAGTCCCATCGTAAGATCCCCGTATTTCTCCTGTGGTTGAGAGCATGGTTGACTCTCCGTATTTGGATCTAGCAATACCCCATTGCCTGCTCGATAGCCAAAACGAGCATTTCGTAAATAATAGGGAGCGGTACTCATGCTTTCTGCTCCCCCTGCAATGACAACATCGGATAAAGCTAGTCTGATCTGCATGTCGGCATTGTTAATTGCTTGCAAGCCAGAACCGCATTGACGGTGCACGGTATATCCGCTCACATCGATCGGCAGGTCGGCGCGCAATGCAGCCAGGCGTGCAAGGTTGGAAGTATCAGCACTCTGCTTCGCCTGACCGAGGATAACTTCATCAACACAAATGTCAGAACCATTTCGTTCCATCAGTTCACGGATTACTTTTTCAGCAAGATAATCCACTGTTACATCTTTCAATGTGCCACCCATTTTTCCGACAGCCGTTCTTACTGAGCCAACAATATATGAATCATTCATGAAATAACACTCCTATTTTTTGATTTCGCGCTTTAATTCATTACTGATGATATTTTTCTGAATTTCAGAGGTCCCTTCATAAATTTTCGTAATACGGGCATCACGGAAATAGCGTTCTATCGGATAATCCCTCATGTAACCGATACCGCCGTGAATTTGTACAGCAAGGTCTGCAACTTTGTTGTATACTTCGGATCCGTATAATTTAGCAATCGCTGCATCTTTTACTACACGCTGTTTCTGATCACTCATCCACGCAACCTTATAGGTTAAAGCTTCCAGTGCTGCGATTTCTTTGCTGATTTCAGCTAGCATATGCTGAATGGCTTGCAAATCGATGATTGGATTGCCGAACTGTTCACGTTCTGCAGCATATTCCAGGCAATGCTCAAGCAGACGTTTGCTGGAGCCGAGGTTTCTTGCAGCAAGTCCCGCACGTCCGTTAGCAAGAATTTTCAGTGCGTTTATATAACCTTGACCTTCTTCTCCAAGAACATTTTCTGCTGGAACTTCCATATCTTCAAAGAAAAGCTCTGCCGAATGCGAACCGCGAAGTCCCATTTTGTCTTCCACGTTTCCGACGATAAATCCTGGAAAATCTTTTTCTACTATAAAGGATGTAATCCCTTTTGATCCCTTGGAAGGATCGGTTACTGCCATTACCGTAAAAACATGCCCATCCACTGCGTTGGTGATATAGTGTTTCGAACCGTTAATGATGTATTTATCGCCTTTTTTCACTGCTGTTGTTTTCATGTTGGCAGCATTGGAGCCAGCACTTGGCTCGGTAAGAGCAAAGGACCCGATCCATTCACCGGAAGCCATTTTAGGTAGGTATTTTTCTTTTTGCTGTTCATTTCCAAGCTCCACGATACCAACAGAACCAATCCCTGTATGCGCACCGATCAGGGTCGTAAAACCATTATGTGTTTTCCCGAGTTCTTCATAAATCGCACACTTACCTACCATATCCATGCCAAGTCCACCATACTCTTCCGGAATTCCTAAGCTGAAGAGTCCCATTTCCTTCGACTGCTCCACGATTTTCTCCGGAATTTCATTATTATCTTCGATATCCATGGCGACTGCCTCTACTTCTTCCTTCACAAATTTTCTTACGTTCTGCCTTAGAACTTCAATATCCTCAGAAAAATTAAAATCCATATTGACTGACATCTCCCTATCTGTATTTAAATTCTGCTTGTCTTTTCTCAAGAAAAGCCAATGTTCCCTCATGCTTATCCTCTGTACCGAATGCTACAGCCTGGGAAAGCTTTTCGATCCACATCGCTGTATCTTCATCAATGTCATAGCCTTTATGCACAGCATGCTTGGCAAGCATTGCTGCCACAGGTCCTTTTTTCAATACTTCTTCGGCTACTTCCTGAATTTTTTCCTGCAGTTCTTCCTCTTCCACGAAATAGGATACAAGACCGATTCGTTCTGCTTCTGACCCGTCAATAATTTTTCCGGTTAATATCATATCCAATGCCCGTCCTTTTCCAACCATGCGGGAGAGACGCTGTGTGCCACCTGCTGCCGGGACAATCCCAAGATTTAATTCAGGGAGACCGAATTTTGCGGTTTTGGTTGCCATACGAATATCACAGGACATCGCAAGTTCGCATCCCCCACCGAGAGCAAAACCGTGAACCGCTGCAATCGTTACCTTTGTGCAATTTTCTATTTTGTTATATATCCCTTGCATATCCGGGACAAGTGCTTCAAGTGGTTTTCTTTCATTCAGTTGGCGAATATCAGCACCCGCAGCAAACGATTTTTCACCGGCGCCCTGAATAACAATCACTTTTACATCATCATTTGCTTCAGCTTCCGTAATCGCCTGATCAATCTCATTCAGCATGTTGGCATCAAGAGCATTCCGGGCATCCGGACGGTTAAGCGTAAGCCAAAAGATACCCTGATCGATCTCTGCTTTTACACTTTTATAATTATTTGCCACACTTTACCTCCTCGTTATACTCATAAAATCCACTGCCAGATTTTTTACCTAAACGACCTGCTTTTACATATTTAATTAAGAGCGGACACGGGCGGTATTTCTCTCCCAATGTTTCATATAAGTACTCCATGTTTCTTAATCGAGTATCAAGTCCCACAATATCGGCAAGCTTCAATGGTCCCATCGGATGATTTAACCCGAGCTTCATGGCATTATCAATGTCTTTTGCCGAAGCCACGCCTTCCATTAATAGATTCATAGCTTCATTCCCGATCAGACAATTCATGCGGGAAGTTACAAATCCTGGGAATTCATTCACTTCCACCGTTTTTTTATTTATCTTTTCAGCTGTTTCGTGAATAAAGTCCACTGTTTCATCAGATGTCTCCAGTCCGCGGATCACTTCAATTAGCTTCATTTTATGCACAGGATTGAAGAAATGCATGGCCACCACTTTATCCGGCCTGGATGTCTGTGCACCAATTTCCGTCGGGCTCATGGTTGATGTATTTGTTGCCAGCACCGTTTCCTGTGAACAGATTTCATCCAGCTGTTTAAATATATCAATCTTCAAATCCATTTTTTCCAATACTGCTTCAACTACAAGGCTAGAATCTTCTGCCGCCACTTTCAGATTTGTTTCATACACAAGATTTTTTTTGGCATTTTGATAGATGTCTTCTTTTAAAAATCCTTTTTCAAAACTGCCATCAAGCAAAGCATCAATATCATTTTTTGCATTCGCTAAAATATCATCATTTAAATCATTGACATAAACTTCATATCCGCCAATGGCAAATGCATACGCTATTCCTTTACCCATAACACCTGAGCCTACTACGGTTACTTTACTCATTTCATCACCTTTTCTTAATTCATTGTATCCTGCTCCAATAGCAATGCAGGCATCGTTTTATTATTTTATAGCTGCATCATAAGTAAAATCCGCCCCTGTTATTTTCCTTAAATCATCAGCACTTAAATCTGATAACTGTTCTACAAGATAAGGACCATCCTCCGTAAATTTAAGTACGGCGTGCTCCGTAACTAGCATATCCGCTCTTCCGTTTCCACTGCTTGGAAAGGTTAACTCGCTTACAAGTTTTGGAGTACCGTCTTTTGCTGTATGGCTGGAAGCGATAATGATTTTTTTTGCACCGGCTACTAAATCCATTGCTCCGCCCACCCCAAGAATATCTTTGCCCGGAATGGCCCAATTAGCAATTTTTCCATGTTGATCGATCTGCAATGCCCCCATAACTGCAACGTCAATATGCCCACCGCGTATCATGACAAATGAATCCGAGCTGTCAAATAAAGATGCCCCCGCGTCCATCGTAATTGGCTTCTTACTTGCACTTATTAAATCCATATTAATATTTTCTTCATCCGGGGTTGGACCCATTCCCAGTAAGCCATTTTCTGAATGTAAATCCACTTTTTTGTCGCCTAGATAATCCGGAATCAACGTAGGGATGCCTACACCAAGGTTAATCGAGGCGCCATCCGGCAATTCCTTTGCAATTCGTTTGGCAATTTTAATTCGATCCTGTTGGGACATCATATTTCCCCCCTATCTTTTCATATTTGTTCATAACAAGATAATCAATATATACATGCGGTGTCGTAATTTCGAGAGGATCAAGCTCGCCAACTTCAACAATTTCATCCACTTCAGCAATCACGGATTTCCCTGCTGTAGCCATTACCGCATTGAAGTTTCGCCCCGTGTGGTCGTAGATTAAATTCCCCTTCGTATCCGCTTTCAAGGCTTTGATTAAAGAAACGTCTCCTTTTATTGCTCTTTCCAAAATGTAAGTTTCTCCATCAAAAACCTTTTCTTCTTTTCCCTCAGCAAGTTTTGTTCCAGCAGCAGTCCTTGTGTAAAAACCAGCAATACCTGCACCACCACATCGAATTCTCTCTGCCAGTGTGCCCTGTGGAATCAATTCAATTTCCAGGTTTCCCTTGGACCACTCATTAACCGCATCTCGATTAGAAGTAAAGTAGGAACCCATTGCTTTTTTCAAACAGCCTGTATGCAATAAAATTCCAAGACCCTTATCTTTCTCACCAAGGTTATTGCTTACAACTGTTAGATCTTTCTTGTCCAATGTAGCCAATTCATCAATCAGTGTGAATGGAGTTCCCGAAATACCAAATCCACCAACAAGTAAAGTATCTCCGTCATTTACACAACCTGATAATTCCGACTCTTTTATTACTTTACTCACGCATTACCCTCCTTCATCCTTTTTAAATTTGCAGATGTATTGGTACCTTGAAGCTATAACTTTTTTGAAAAACTTCTCCATTGCAAAAAGAAAAGGTAATTTTAATACGTTATTCCGTTTTACGGAATAACTATTCTGCTTTTTATCAACTCTATTATAATTAAGGATTTATAAAAAGTCAATAATTTTTCTAATACTTTATGGTCCAAGTCGGTGCCAAAAATGGGCAGATGTCTGTTTCTTCAACATGTGAATAGCTCTAAATTACAGTAAGGCTCACTTTTTACCCTTAATTACAATTATCATGTCTGCGATCAACACTTAAACGTGGAAAACTGCTAGGCGTTTTCATCTATCAGCTCGAAAGTAATCCACAACTACCAATAGGACTTCATATACAAGAACAAAACACAGTGGTGACGCAATATTTGATGAACATATTATTAAACGACCCAATAAGCTGATGGTGGATACAGGTTTGTGTAAATAGATAGATATTCAGTTAATTTAGCTATATGAATGTGATACCGTTTGTGGAAGAATAAAAAATTAGGTTTAGTTAGATTATTTTAATAGTTAAATTTTTTCTTTTAACTGTAAAACCAGCACTTTAATCTGTGCTGATTTTTTATGAGTTCTGGTTCTTCCGGATTTCCTATTACATTTGAAACACTCAACTTTCGAACATGACTAATACACGTAAAACCCTGATATAAAGGGATTTATGGTTGGTTTACGCTCAAGAAAGTAACGGTTTTCGCAAAAAATCCGGTAGATTATCAAACAAGCGATCCAGAAATGGTTGAACTTGTTCGTCAGTGAGGATATATTCTTCTGTCAGCATCGATCCTAACACTTCAAGGATCATCAAGAGCGCTTCAGAAAATCGAAGATCCTCTACCTCATCACAGCACATGAAAAACAGTTGACCAATCGTGCGAGGGTCTTCTTCCTCTCGCGAGCTCACAGCGAGCATCATGTAGCGGAGGAAAACGATCGACGTATGCGCTGTCAGCACATCATAGCTGCGGCACTGAAATTCCTTGGCCAATCTCATGAGATTTGGTCACTTTGAAAAAGCATTCCATGGCCCAGCGTTTGCCATAAATGCGGAGAGCATCTTCTTCCGTATGATTCAGGTTCGTCGTAAGGATGGCTAACCACTTTTTCGAACGGTTGCGATCACGAACAAAGATGATGTGAGCTTGAATCTCTCGGCCATCCTCGTCCGAGCCCAGTCCTACAAGGATCGAAGCAAGGATTCTCGCACGACCTCGTTTCTTGCGCACTTTTTGGTACAGCTGGTTCAACGTATAGGATTCCCCTTCATAGGTGTAGTGAATCTTGGGGGAACGCTTGATCATACAAACAACATCCAGGGGATACTGAGTAACCACTCGTTTGATGATCGAAGGATACGCAAACCAGCTATCGAAAAGGAGCGTTTTAGCACCAAGCTTCGCAGGGTTGATGTCATCCAACAAGCTGAACAACGTTTGTGTCCCTTTCTGCAGCGCTTCTTGTCGGCGGCGATACCCCACCTCCCGGTGCATCAGGTAGACGGTCAGCTTCAAGCGTCCGGTAAAGATTTTTCCCTTGAAGAACGAGAGAAAAGATAAATTGCACAAGGACGGGCGCAGAAAATCCTTTTTCTTTATGAATATTGGATTGATACAAAAACGTACCAACTTTGGCCTGTTTGAAAAAGCGCGTCACTCGAAATTGATATTGGTCATTTTGATAAGAATCTGGTACCATGGAAGCCACAGAAAACATCCTTTCTTTGGTTTCGGTGGTTGTACCTTTATTTTACCAAAGAACAGGGTGTTTTTTGCTTTTTTTGGATAAAAAATCTGCCGCAAATCCTGATTTTATAAGGATTTACCTGTGATTTTTAGCTCCGAAAGTTGAGTGAAACAATAAAAAAAGCAACTTGCCCTTTTTTGACAAGCTACCTTTTCTCACATGGCTCACTATTTAATTCACCCTACAAAGTGACTGACCATCATTCAATACTCTGTCAACTTCCTCTGCGATCAGCATGGCTGTCCGGGATTGTGCTTCTATTGTTAATCCAGCAATATGTGGGGATAAACGGATGGATCTTACTTGAGCAAGTGGAGAATCCTTCTCTATTGGTTCCTTTTCAAGTACATCAAGATAGGCTCCTGCTATTTGATTTGCCTCAACTGCTTCCACAAGATCCTGTTCATGTATAAGTCCTCCTCTTGCTGAATTAATCACATAGGCATGTTGTTTCATTAGCGAGAAATTATCTCGATTGATCAAATGCTTCGTCGCTTTCGTCAATGGAACATGCAAGGAAATAAAATCGGATTCTTTTAAAAGATCTTCCAATTTTTCCATTTGATGAATTCCCGTTTCCTGTACTACATGATCAAATGGAGCCACAAACGGATCAAATCCTACCACTTTCATCCCAAATGCTTTTGCTCGCTTTGCAACACGGTGGGCAATTTCACCCATTCCAATAAGGCCAAGTGTACGGTTATTCAGCTCATACCCCGTGAAAAATTTACGATCCCAATTTTCTTGACGAACATCAGCATCCGCTTCAGACAACGGACGCGAAGCATCAAGCATCGCTGCCATCACATATTCGGCAACCGAGGTCGCATTTGCATTTCTAGCTGAGATAATCGGAATATTTCGTTCCTTCGCTCCTTGTAAATCGATATTATCCAATCCGACACCAAGGCGGCCAATAACCTGCGTTTTTCCAGCCAACTCAAGAAATTCCGTATCCACCTTTGTTTCATTGCGTACGATAAGTGCATCATATTCAGGGAGCAAGCTAAGCAATTCCCTACGTTTTCTGCTCAGCACCATATCATAATCCACGGAATGCCCTCTCTTTTTAAGTTCTTCAATCCCATCTTCCCACATTAGTTCCGTTACTAGGATCTTCATTTAATGTTCTCTCCTCCTAATAAAATATTCATTCTATTATGCCTACTCCATCTTGCTTGACAACAAGGTCGCACGGTCTTCGTAATACTATTGCCAAAAATATGAGCGAAAATTATGAACAAAAGATCGATCATCACTAATGACATGGGAAGTTACTACATAGTTCATTCTATATAAAACATTAAAGAAGATTTTCTTACTATGCTTGTTCATGTAGAGGATGATTTCCGGATTTGTTTATCATTTTTTGGAGTAAATAGGCGACTACCAATAGGGCAATACCCCCTAAGCTCACGTAAAAATTAGGAATCACTAGCAGTATTGCGGTAATGAATAAAAGAATTCTTTCATACCAAAATGTTTGCCGAATCCACCATCCTTCAGCAGCAGCGGCTAAAGCAAACACACCGATGACAGCTGTAGCCACATTAATTGCAATCTCAAGCGGGGTTCCGACCAACAACAAAGATGGTCCATACACAAACATAAAAGGAACAACAAAACCGGCAACTCCAAGACGCAGTGCTGTGAGACCGGTTTGAAGTGGATTACTATTAGCAAGTCCAGAAGCTGCAAATGCTGCTAACGCCACTGGGGGAGTGATCGCAGACAATATCGCAAAGTAAAAAACGAATAGGTGTGCTGAAATCGGCTCAACGCCAAGCTCTATCAATGCTGGTATCGTCAAGGGTACCTGAATAATATAGGCTGCCACTGTAGGCAATCCAAGTCCCAAGATTATGGAAGCAATCATTGTGAAAATTAATGTGATAAATAAGTTTCCGCCAGCTAGTTCTATAATCATACTACTGAATTGTAAACCAATATCAGTTAAACCAATAACTCCAATAATAAATCCAGCCGAGGCACATGCGAGTGCTGTTTCAAGCGCAGCACGAGCACCTGAATCTAGAGCTTTAAAAACAGTTTTCACTGATAATCTAGTTGCTGCTTTAATAGCTGCGACGACAATAACTGAGCCAATCGCAAACAATCCCGCTCGCATTGGAGAATACCCGGCTACTAACATTCCGATAATCACAAGTAATGGTATAGCAAAGTGAAAGCCTTCTTTAAGCACTTTACCCAAAGGAGGAATGAGAGAGGGCTCCAACCCACTATGCCCATCTTTTTTTGCACGAAAATCCACTTGAAAATATAAACAAATATAATAGAGAAGAGCTGGAACTATAGCAGCAATTGCAACTTCAATATATGGAATTCCTAAATATGAAGCAATAATAAAAGCCCCTGCTCCCATGATAGGCGGCATAATCTGTCCTCCAGACGAAGAAACGGCTTCTACCGCACCCGCATACCTAGGACTAACCCCCGTGTTTTTCATTAACGGAATGGTAAATGCTCCAGTGGTAACCGTATTTGCAACGGCACTTCCAGAGATCGACCCCATTACAGCACTTCCTGCAATCGCTGTTTTTGCCGGGCCACCTCTGTATTTTCCCATTACCGAAACAGCAAGGTTAATAAAAAATTGCCCAGCCCCTGATACTTCCAAGAACTTGCCAAAAAGAATAAATAAAATAATAAAGGTTGAAGAAACACCTAATGGTTCACTAAAAATACCCATGGTTGTGTAATACAAATGGTCCATTATCCAAGTTAATTCAAACCCACTGTGGCCCAATGCTCCTGGTAAGACATCGCCAAAAAAACCATAAAGAAGAAAAACAATCACTATAATCGTAAATGCCATACCTACAACTCGTCTTGTTGCTTCAATTAGCAATAAACCAGCAATTATTGCAAAAGAAAGTTCCATTGTTGAGAGGGGGACCACATAATTTATTCGTGAGGCAATATCAACAGCATTAAATACAAAGTGTTGATATACGATGACGATGAGTATCATAGCGGCGAGATCATACCAAGGAATCCTATGCTGTTCTTGTCGCTTAAGCGGCCGATAAATGGCAAATGCAAGCAAAAGTGCAAACGCTAAATGGGCGGAACGTTGTGCGATAGATTCAAATACCCCGAATAAAGCTGTATATATATGAAACAAGGACATTGCAATAGCAATTATAGAAACAACTTTGGCGCTTATCCCTATCAGATCACGATGCTTTTTTCCGGGGACTTCTATTTCTTGTTCTTCGGCTTCTTGGACCATTTGATCTAACTTTTGGCTCATGTTCTACACCTCCGCCCGTTTATTATGGTTTATTATTTTTTATTCGTCCTCTAACAGTCCTTCTTCTTCATAATAGCGTTCAGCACCAGGGTGTAAGTCTCCAACTATATTTTCAATAGAATATTCAGCATCAAAATCCTCCATAATATTTGTAACGTTTGCCCAAGTTTCCTGGTTGTCAAACATCATTTGCGTTATCTCATATCCTACATCCTCACTTATGGTATCTTCATTGACAATTAATACAGTCTCGGGTGCAATAGTTAGAATATCTTCTTCTAGCCCACCATAAGTTTCTTCTTCAATTGTATATTCCGCGTATCCTTCATTCATATCATATAAGGCTTCTGTATCTTCGGGTTCAAGTGGAATCAGTCGTATACCCATTGTTGTATCTAATTCATCGATGACAGCTGCTGGTGGTCCAAGCACACCAACCCATGCGTCTAAATGACCATCCCTCATTAACTCAGCAGCATCTTGAGTTCCAATATATTCAATATTTCCTAGGTCGTCATAGTCCATGTCATAGAGTGATAGAACATCTTGTAACATAACTTCTCCACTATACCCGGCAAGTCCTGGGCTTACATTTTGGCCTTCAAGGTCTTCTATTTCATAAATGTCAGAACTTTCTGGGACAACGATGTGCAGTGGATTAGGATAAAGACTTGCAATTGTTTTTGCATTATCGATTGGTTCTTCAAATTCGCCTTCAGCTTCTTCTGCCAATGGGATAGCTTCTCCATTACTAAAACCAATGTCAAAAGTCCCCTCGTGTATACCAGTCAGATTTGCAATGGAGCCACCTTCTACAATATCTGTATTAGATTCAGGAAATATTTCCTGAATTTCTTCTGACATTGAGGCAGCTATCGAATGCCATTCTCCACCAGTTGCCGCTGCACCGATACTAAAGTTATCTGGCTCTCCATCTTCATTTTCATTATCCTCAATACTTTCTTCTTGGCATGCCGCAAGTACTAACACAAGTACTACTCCGAATATCATCACTTTATAATTTTTCAACACAATATGAGCCTCCCTTGCTATTTCTTAAACAATTTTCGTCGATGTTTTTGCTTTAATTGATAAGCTACTTCAAAATTACAGTAGGCTATTTTTATAATATCTGCTATTGAGGTATTCTCAGCTAAACACATTTTATCATTCTTGGATTTAAAAACAGCTTTATCGCTATCAAGTCTGCTTTATGATATCCGCCACTTGAATAAATGAGTTGATCAACGATTTTCAGTTTTCCATTTGTAGATTTATGTGAAGCGGTAGAGTTACTTTCTTGACTCCAGGATTCCAATCCATATAGCTCTCCTAGTCTATCAGAACATATTTCGGTATTTCTGTCGGAATACCTACTCCTAGATTCATAATTTCTCCTTCTAGTATTTTCTTGGATACTCTTTTCGCTATTACTTTTTTATCAAAAATACCTTTTCAACATAACCTCACCTACATAAGAACTTTCGCAAAGTACCCAACATACAGATAAAGTGTACCAACTCCTTTCGAGTTTCTAAAATTTCATCCACTTCACAATCACGATTTCCCTTCTGTAGCCATTACCGCATTGAAGTTTGTTCCGTGTGGTCGTAGATTAAATTCCCCTTCGTATCCGCTTTCAAAGATTTGATTAAAATAATGTCTTCTGTTATTCCTCTTTCCAAGATGTGAGTTTCTCCATCAAAAGCCTTCTCTTCTTTTCCCTTCCCTTATCTTTCTCATCAAGTTTATTGCTAACAACTGTTAGAGTTAGATCTTTTTTGTCCAATGCAACCAATTCATCAATCAGAGTGGATGAACCCCCTCGAAATACCAAATCCGCCTACAAGTAAGTATCTCCATCATTTAGAGAAACTGATAATTCCAACTTTACTCACGTATTATCCCCCTTCATCCTTTTTAATTTTGCAGATGTATTCATTGGTATCTTTTAAACTATATCTTTTTTTGAAAAAACTTCTCTTATGTAAAAATAAAGGGCAATCTTAAAGTATTGTTCCATTTTACGGAATGAATATTCTGTTTTACTGCTTTTTATTATAATTAAGGATTTATAAAAAGTCAATAATTTTTCTAATAATATTTTTATCCATTCGCACTAGCCGTTTATCATCTAATTTTCTCATCATGTTAATTATTCCCAATAACTAAATGAGGTTGTAAGCGCTTCCCTTCAGATTGATAATAGGATATACTTATAATAGATATCCTCATCTTTATGAGTTTTCTTCCTAATCATAAATTTAACGTTACTCGACGTCTGTACGAGCGAAAATAATCTGATGTATATCATCAGATTATTCGACAATCTAAATATCATATTTAAAAATGTTAATTCTCAGCTTGTTAAATTTATTAAATGGGGGTAAAAATATGTATAAGAAAGCTGAAACTATATTAGAAAAGTATGATATAAAATTAGTTGAGAAAAAAAGGTTTCTAACTAAAAGATATACAAATAAACAAGTTATAGAATCAGAAATAGATCAAGAAATAGAACTCATAAGCAAAGAGCTGCTTAATGTAAGAATGCAGGATTTGGAAAGAATATTGTATAATTTAAAACAAGAACTTAGCGAACTATTAAAAGAAAATGATAAATTTATAGACGAGATTGAATTAATTGAGGTGCAATTGAAATTATTAGAACGAACTATTTCAAATAAACAAATTTATCATAAATATTATACCCATTTAGTAGACCGTAATATTATATCACATGGGTTTTTTTCAACGAGTAGCCCGAATAAAGAAAACATTGTTAGAACAACAGACGGAAGTATAGAATTTACTCGCTCAGGCCTTAAAAAGCTTCATTATAGAAATAATAAAGGCGCTGTATTAACGACATATGATACTCGTATCTTAATTGGTCTTTTTAAACAATGGGAAATAAAAGGAAAAAACCCAACATTTACCGTTAAATTTAATGAAATTATAAAAGCGATGAATAGAGATTTAAATGGTGGGGAATATATGGCGATTGGAAAAAGCATTGATAAAATCTCCAGTACCTCCATTGTAATGGAAAAGTATTCATCCCCAAACAACCCAAAAAAAAGAACATCCATTTTTAACCCTATTCAAAGTACATTGGGATACCCTGAAAATAATTGTAGAAAAATTACTTTTAGTGATTACCTACAAAATAGCCTTATCGCTGGTAATTACATTACTATAAGTATGTCATTATTTAATGATCTTAAACTTTCAACATCAAAAACTTTGTATATTAATGTCATTAAGATGTTTTCAGAAAATACTACCATTGCGGAAATCAACCCATTTATTGAACATTTAGGTTTGCATTCATATTCAAGTTATAAGGCGCTACAAAGTATAAAAAAAGCTTGTCAAGAATTAATAGATTTTGATGTTCTAAAATCATATACTATAGAAAAAAGAAATAGAACGCCATATAAAATTCATTTTTTTCCATCAGAATGGGTGCAAAAAATGGCTATAAAAGAAAATAAACGGTTATTGCCACTTTTCAAGTGCGACAAAAAAAGATATATTATTTAGGAGTTAATTCTAAATCACAGAAACACTAACATCATGAACAGATGGGATGAGCAGCTGTTCCTTTAAATTTTTATAACGCTTTTACCCTTAGCGGTTTTCCATCAATTATAAGTCTATAACCCATATTTCGTTCGGGAACATCCACGGCTGGATCGTTCCCGAATCAGAGGGGATTATTGGATCGAATACAGGAACATGCGCTCCGGAAAATTATCATCCAAAACCTGAAGAAATTGTGGCGGTTCAAAGGGGAAATACCCAAGACCGTAATCTCCGCGTGCCATCAAACAAGAAACCGAAACGAAAGGAAATACCAAACCCCTGCTATTTCTCGCTTATTTCCCTTTATGAGACTAGCGATTCTGACGTCGGAGCTTCACCAGTCTTCTAAAGGTAGGAACCACTGTCATTAGAGATTCCCCAAAATAATATACGTCGCTCTCACCGGCCCGTGCACACCGACCACCAAGCTTCCTTCGATATCCGCGCTATTGGACGGACCGGAGACAAAATGAATCTGCGAAGGAATCTCTTCGCCGTTTTGCACGCGTTCATGAATCCGGCGGGTCGCTTGCGTCATTCGCGGAACCATCGAACTGCGGGGGATAACCGCGATATAATTTTCCGGGAAAAGATTCACAACTCTACCTTTTTTAGGGGAGGCTAGCAGTACGACGGTGCCTGATTCGGCCAAAGTGATATCGCTATAAGTAATACCTACTCCAGCGCGTTCAGCTATCCATATGTTTTCCTCCCTCTTTGTCGTGTCCCACACTGCTGTTTCAACGCCCAACGCGATCATCTGCGATTGAAATCCATCATCAAGCCCCGCCTGCTTAAGCCTCTCATCATCCCACATGATGACCGATTTCGCTTGATAACTTCCGATCGTTTCCGCCACCGCTTCGCGGAGCCCATCGGCATTTGTTTCGACTACCTCAGTGTGAATGTTGTCGCACTGTGCCTTAAACCGTTCGACGAGTTGATCGGTATTTTCATCAGCAAAAACATCCCATTGCGGTTGCAACCGCCACTCAGGGCGTTCCACATGTTCGCTGCGCGGGCGCCCGATTTTTTCTGCGATTTGATTTAAAAAATCCTCTCTCCCTTGGATCGTCCCCCTACTCATCGAATGTCGACCTCCTTCGGTTTGAAAACCAGTCGCGAAAACGTTCGCTGGCAGGTGCAGGTAAATCGCGAAAATTAGTCCAGGCTTTTAATGGCTCGGGCCCTTTCGGAATACGAGAACCTTTCGTCCATGGCCGCATGACGCAATTCGCTTGTTTGGAAGCCAATCGATAGAGCTTTGGCGAAGAAACACCGGACCCAAACATTTTCATCGCCCATTTTTCCGGCATTGGACCGAGGGTTTCTTTTTCCGTAATGATCTGGCGATGAGCGATCAAATGCTCATGCAATGGAATTTTCACCGGACAAGCTTCCGTACAAGCGGAACAAAGCGAAGACGCGTAAGGAAGGTCTTTGTTGTCCTCGTAACCATCGAGCAAGGGAGTCAACACCGCGCCGATCGGACCATTATAGATGGAGCCATAAGCATGACCGCCCACATGGCGATAAACCGGGCATACGTTCACACACGCAGCACAACGGATGCAATGAAGGGTTGATTGAAATTGCGTCCCGAGGATATCGGAACGGCCGTTATCGACGATGATGAGGTGGAAGTCTTCCGAACCATCGATTTCCTCTTCAGCCTTCGGTCCCGTTAAGGCGGTAATATAGGACGTTAGCTTTTGGCCAACGGCGGAACGACAAAGCAGACTCATCATGACATCGAGCTCTTCCCACGTGGGCACGATCCGTTCCATACTCATCACCGTGATTTGTGTTTTCGGCAACGCGGTAACGAGGTCGGCATTGCCTTCATTGGTGACAAGCGAAATCGTCCCCGATTCAGCGACGGCAAAATTACAACCCGTGATGCCTATGTCGGCATTCGTAAATTCCTCACGCAGCTCCTCGCGGACGAAACGGGTGATGTCATTAGCATTGTCGCTTTCTGTATAGCCTTTTTTATCAGCAAAGACGTCTTTTATTTGTGACCGGTTTTTATGCAATGAAGGTGCCACAATATGAGAAGGCGGATCATGGTCATCGACTTGCAAAATATACTCCCCCAAGTCGGTCTCTACGACCTCCAACCCGTCGCCCTCGAGGGCATTGTTTAAAGACATTTCTTCGGTAACCATCGATTTCGACTTCACAATTTTTTTCGCTTCTTTTTCACGGGCGACTTGTTGCACATAGGCATTGCCTTCCTCAGCCGTCTTGGCAAAATAAACATGGCCACCCCGTTCTGCCACCTTATCGCTTAATTGCTCAAGATAATAGTCGAGATGCTCGAGAGTATGGGAACGAATCTCTTCCCCAAGTGTCCGCCACGCTTCCCAGTCACCGAGCTCTTCCGAGGATGTTTGTTTTCTCGTCCGTAATTTTTCCTGTGCTGAGCGGACGGTGCCGCGCATAAATGCATCTTCCAAACCAGTTTTCATGCGTTTTGAAAAATCTTTTTCCCCCACTCTTAGTGGCATTTGAATCACCTCGCTTCGGTATGATTCAGGACTTCAGCAATGTGCATGACTTTAACGGGACTCTCCTCACGTTCCATGCGCCCGCCGATATTCATCATACATCCGGCGTCGGCGCTGATGAGAATATCCGCGCCCGTGTCATGGATACATCTCATCTTCTCATCGACCATCTCTTTTGAAATATCCGGCATTTTCACGGCAAACGTACCCCCAAACCCACAGCAATCATAATCACGGGACAAGTCAATCATCTCTAATCCTTCCACATGGTTAAGTAACGTTTGCGGCGCATTCATAACGCCAAGCAAACGCATCATATGGCAGGACGTGTGGTAGGTGGCTTTGGCATGAAAAGAGGCACCGGCATCTTCGACACGAAGCACATTTACGAAAAACTGCGTCAATTCATAACTTTTTGCGCTCAACTTTCCCGCTTCCACCTGCCATTCCGGCTCCCCTTTCAATAAATGGTGATACTCGTGTAACATTGCTACGCAGGACCCCGAGGGAGAAACTACATAAGAGGAATTTTGAAAAGCCTGGATCGTTTGTTTGGCCACTTTACGTGCATCCTTGTGATAACCGCTGTTAAAAGCCGGTTGCCCACAACACGTTTGCGATTTCGGAAAATCAACAGTACATCCAAATTTTTCTAGAAGCTCTACGGTGGCTTTGCCGGCATTCGGATAAAACATGTCACCCAGACAAGTGATAAATAATGATACGTTCACAAAGACATTCCTCCTCGTAAAGGTCATTAGATGACCTGTTGAATCAAGATGCTCTTATTATTATGGAAAGCGATTTTCAACAATTCAAAGATTTAATCGAGTTCACGAAACAGGACATGTTCTACCCTTTCCAGATGTTGGAGTTTGTTTCTGGGCAAGAGCAGCTTTTTCGCCTTGATGGATCCATAGCTCCGCACGTGTCCTTCATAGAGACGCTCCGCTAGGGACACTTTCGAGAACAGCCAAATCCTTTGTGTTTTGTACAGCGTCTGCTGGTGATGTTGGCAATACTATTTGGAAGATTAGTCAGCTGCGCCTTCCCCATCCTTTTCTTGGATTAACCCATGATTTAGCCTATCTTCAATGATATCCGCATCTTCATGTTTTGAATATATTTTCGAATGACTTCTTTATTAGCCCTACAGTACTTACATAATAACTTCTGACTCATAAGTGCCTGCTTTTATATATGTGGGAATCGGTCAAATACCATCAAAGCACTTTTGCTCTTAAGATAATCCATAAATTCGGATACGTTTTACATGTACAAATACGTGCCGACACACCCTTTTCTAATTCCACATTTTTATACTCGCTTAACCTTCTTAATATTTCACCTACTTCTCGTCTAACTTGGTTCTAAACCCCTTAAAGAAGACTTTCCGCCGATATTTCGGGATAAATATGATATGATAACTACATAACTACAGCCCTATCGGGTATGGGATAAACTTTTTGTGCACCCAAGGAATATCCTCCTCTCCTTTGCTGCTGAATTTGGCTAGTGAAACCAATTCTATTATAAAAAAGGGGACTTTATTTCATCAGATCTCACGGGACTTCCTGTTCAATTCTCCCACGCATAGCGTGGGGCTTAATATCTGAGTTATTTATCAGGTTCAGCCACCTTCACCAATTGTTTTCCGATATTGTCTCCGGAAAATAAACCGATAAACGCTTCAGGTACTCTATCAAAACCCTCAAGAATCGTTTCTTCAAAATGCAGTTCATCCTTTTTTACCAGTTGGGTAAGTTCTTTATAAGCGTCGCTAAAATGCTCCGAATAATCACCAACGATAAAACCTTGCATTTTAATCCTTGCTTTTAAAAAAGGCCATTGGACACGTGTGCCGATATCTTCTTCGTCGGAAGCTAGATTGTACGCCGATATCGCCCCACATAAAGGCACGCGGGCAAAGGTATTAAGCAATGGCCATACGTCGTCGGATATCTCGCCACCGACATTCTCGAAATACACATCGATTCCATCTGGACATTTTGTTTTCAATCCTTTTCCAACATCCTCATTTTTATAATTAACTGCATCGTCAAAGCCTAACGTTTCTATAATATAATCAGCTTTCGTTCGTGATCCGACAATGCCTACAACTCGAGCACCTCGTTTTTGTGCCAGCTGCCCAGCTATAGATCCAACAGCACCAGCTGCGGATGACACAACAACCGTTTCTCCTTCCTTTGGCTCACCAATATGATACATGCCAAAATAGGCGGTTAAACCTGGCGTGCCTAGAACACCGAGTGCTGATGAAATAGGCAATTCATGAACGTCCAGGCGCCGCAATTCATTGGGAAAGGCAACAATGTATTCTTGCCACGGAAAAATACCCGTTACAATATCACCTTCTTTCAATTTATCAACTTTCGACTCTATAACCTGAGCTATAATTCTTCCATTTAATGGCTTTCCAACTTCAAAAGGCTTCACATAAGAAGGCTCATCTGACATTCTTCCACGCATATACGGGTCTACAGATAAGTATAAGGTTTTCAACAGCACTTCATCTTGATTCCTGTCTGGCACATCCTCATTTATAAATTGAAAGGTGTCCAATGAAGGCATGCCGTCCGGTCTTCCTTTTAATATTATTTGTCTCATCAATAAATCTCCTAATTTAGTGTGTTTAACTTATAATTTAGAAAAAACTCAATGATTATTTTCCTAACTTCTCCCTTATTAACGCATGCAAGACTCGGTAAATAATGAAAATACTCTTTAACGCTATCAGGATCATTTATTGACCAAGTTTTGTATACTTTATAGTTAGTAATATAATGGAAGCTTGTCTATCTCCTGATTCCGTGACGTGATTCCCTTTCATTCACCTCAAACATTGATAACATAGGGGCAGATAAGCATGAACGCTTTTCAACTTTAACACCCGGAAGGTGAAAGCATGACAGGGAAATTAAATATCCAACTAACGGATGAATATATTTTACCGACGAGCGGGCTTCCGTTGATCGGTGCTTTATTGGAACGGACTTTTCTTCACGCTCAACTTTCAGCTCTTTCGATGGAGGGGCTCACGGATGCCGCCGAGATTTCGCATGGGGATACGATCGCTTCTTATATCGGTTTGCTTGCCCAGGGCAAAAATGATTTTGGATGGATCGAATCTTATCGGCAAGATCCTTTTTTTCAAACGGCTTTAGGGCTGGAACATACACCTTCCGAGGCGACACTTCGCCATCGGATGAATCAGATCGCCCGCCATGACGAAACGCTTTCAATACTGGGGAAAGAAAATGTACGCTTTCTTCAACAGCTGGACTCCCCGATCACCGCCACGTCGCTTTCAAATGGCGAAGAGAGAGTAACCGTCGACGCCGATCATTCGCCTTTTGACAACAGCGACACCAACAAAGAAGGCGTCAGTCGCACGTATAAAGGCGTTGATGGCTATAATCCGGGCTTTGCCTACATGGGCCAAGAAGGCTATGTGATTCATTCTGAACTCCGGAATGGCAAAGATCATGTCCAAAAGGGCACGCCTGCCTTTTTACATAAGGCCTTGACCTCAGCCCAACAGGTCACCGGCACGTCCCTCCTTCTTCGTCTCGACGGAGGCAATGACGCCGCTGCGAATCGGGAGATTTGCGAAAAACTGGGCGTGGACTATATCATCAAGCGTAACCTCCGCCAAGAAACACCTGAAGCTTGGTTAGCCATTGCCGAACAACAGGGGACAGCTACTGAGCCTCGAGAAGGAAAAACCATGTACACCGGGAAGATTCAAATGAGAAACAGCCAAGGAAACTCGACGTGGCAAGTGTATCAGGTCGTGGAACGAACGATGACCCGAGACGGTCAAATGCTTCTCGTGCCGGAGGTCACCTGTGACAGTTACTGGGTTTCCATGGATCTTCCTGTGGACGAAACCATCGAGCTGTATCATCAGCACGGCACGTGTGAACAATTTCATAGTGAGCTGAAAACGGATATGGATCTTGAACGCTTTCCCTCCGGGAAATTTGCGACTAACCAAATGATTTTAACATTGGGTTGCTTCGTCTATAATCTTTTACGGAGTATCGGTCAGGAAGCATTAAAAGGTGACGATATGCCCGTGAAAAAGAAGGTCTTTCGCCGTCGCTTGAAAACCGTCATTGATCAGATGGTTATGTTCGCCGGCAAATTCGTTCAGCATGCTAGACAGCTTTATCTAAAAATCAGTAAACACAATCCTTGGCATCATTGTTTTCAACGCCTCTACCAGCAATTTCAATTGTGACAGATAAACCCATCGTTTGGCCCACTTGTCTTAACGGATATAATTCCTATACATATATTATTAAATATATGTTCCGTGTTAGGAATGTCCTTAAATCATGAATAAAGTCCTGTTTTTCTGCTGTTAAACGCCACATCCCATCCGATTCTCTGAAATTCGGCACCTTTCATCGTTTCATCACGGAATCAGGTATCTGCAAACCACCAAAATAACCTACTTTAGCCTTTACCAACCTCCCATCCACAAGGAGTGCTTGTCCGGTTACATAGCTATTTGCTTGTGAAGCAAAGAAGACAACCGTTTTTGCAAATTCATCCGATTCACCGTATGGTCCGGTAGGAATTTGTGCTTCTGACTCCTTTCATATGGATTTGACGTCTTTGTTTTGCTTAGAAGCTTTTAACGCATCTAAGGGATCGACTCGATCGGTCGAATTTCTCCCGGGTCCGACAGTGTTAACGAAAATATTATCGGTTGCAAACTAGGAGGCAAGACTTTTTGTGAGACCAAGTACTCCTGCCCGGAAGGTGTTGGATAGTACCATACCATCAAGTGCTTGCTTGATCGATGATGAGGTAATATTTACTATACGACCATTTTTCTGTTTTTTCATATGCGGAAGTACGGCATCAGTAGCTCGCACATAACTGAGCAGATTTAGCTCATAAGCATGTTGCCAATCTTTCGGTTTCACATCACTAAAGTTTCCAGCTTTTGACCCCCCTGTTGTTGATTAAAACATCAATGGCGCCATATTGATCCACTGTTTTTTGAACCGCCACTTGAATGTCGGTTTCATTAGCGAGGTCACAGACAGAAAATTGAACGTCCCCCCTGTTTGTTAGTTACGTTCCGGATCTCCCCCGCTGTTTGTTCCAGTTGCTCTTGTCCCTGCTTGCAATGATGATATTTGCACCCTCACACGCCAATTCGGTCGCAATGGCCCTTCCCAAACCTTTCCTACCTGCCAATACAAGTGCTGCCTTGTCCTGTAATTGTAAATTCATTTTTTTTCGCCTCCCTATTTTTTAGATATGTTCGGGTGAGGGTATATTTTCTTCAATGCTCATCTAGTCAAACCGTCTGATGATGTACCTCAATCCGAAGATTTTCCTCCAATTTCCTTCAGGTTCCCACACCACTTAAAACAAAGAGATAGCATTGATAAGATTTAACCTCCAATCACTCTTTCACTATGGATACGAATAATTCAAACTCATCTTTAATTTCACTTACATTCTCCTAATCAAATGGATTTATATAGTTAGTGACTTCGTATAAATCACTGAACTTGTATTTTATTTGAACGAAAACCAGATTAACATCTAGTTGGTATGCCCATTTCAATATACCAATTAAACGACAGATATACGATTATGGGGGCAAAGATGAAGCTAGATCTATCAATTTTTGGCGGTTCACTATACAAATACAGTCGAGATAGAGAATCTACATAGTTGTTGTACTTAATATCACCGAAGAGAAGTTGATTTAACAATTCATCTCGAATGTTTTTTAATACCATCTCACCTAAGTTGACCTCACGGTCAATCAACCAAATCTCATGCCCATTTACCAAAAAATCTACTATTTCAATCAGTCCTTCATTTATTAAATGTTCCCAACCGTTACCCTGAGCTATCTTATCCAATCCACTTCAAGTCCCCTCTTCTATCATCTTAATGTAAGATTTCAAATTCAGTTCCTTTTATTCTTAGCTCTGCCCAGAGCTAATTAGAGACATATATAGGTTTTGCTCTGTAGTTCTCATTTTAGGACAGATTTCGAGCCATCCCATAAGTGCCAATCACCTGATGTGTCCCGTGGATCATTACAGCCTTTTTCTTTGACAGTGAAGGTTATCGATGTCCTAAACCCCCAGTCTCATTTATCGATCAACAACATCAACTGACGAATTATAGGGATCGATGCGATGCGAATTAGTTGATATCAGATGTTGTATTCCCTTATGACTCGGGTTTTTTAACCTTTTTTATATGAAAAACAAGTTCCTTACTATAATTAAATATTATGCTTGCAACGTGCGCAAAGTGTGGCTTCGAGGTGATTAGTCAATGGTGGTTTTGAACCTACGTGCTCAGGAGACCATGACTGTTACTTCACAGCGTGAATTGGAGTTCCAATCGCAATTTCAGCTGCTTCCATGGCAGCTTCACTCATTGTTGGATGAGCATGTATCGTTAAAGCTATATCCTCAGCGGTCATGCCAACTTCAATTGCAAAACCGAGTTCAGCAATCATCTCTGATGCACTCGGTCCAACAATTTGCGCTCCGAGTACCAAATCGTCTTCTTTTCTTGTGACTAATTTCAAAAATCCATCTGATTCATTTAATGAAAGCGCACGACCATTAGCAGCCATGGAAAAATTGGAAATATTCACATCAAATCCATCTTCTTTTGCCTCTTTTTCGGTATAACCAACTGAAGCCAGCTCGGGGTCTGAAAAGACAATTGATGGAATAGCTATGTAATCCAATTTTGCTGGCTCACCGTTGATTGCTTCGGCAGCCACCTTTCCTTCATAAGAGGCTTTGTGCGCAAGTGCAGGACCAGCAATCACGTCTCCGATTGCATATAGATGATCAATACTGGTTTTGCACTGGTCATCAACCTTGATTAACCCTTTATCGTCGAGCTCAACACCAGTTTGTTCCAAACCGATTTTATCTGTATTTGGTTTTCGCCCGGCGGTTACGAGTACATAGTTGGAATTGAATGTTTTTGTATCCCCATTAATTTCAGCGGTGACGATTATTCTCTCTTCTTGCTCTTCGACGCTCTGTATAGATGCATGAGTTAAAACTTCGACATTTCTTTTTTTCTTAAGACCAGTTGAAACAGGTGCGCTAAGCTGTTTTTCAAAACCAAGTAAAATTTGCTTTTCACTTTCTAAAATAACAACTTCCGTACCAAAATTAGCATAAGCAGTTCCAAGTTCAATGCCAATATACCCTCCTCCGATGACGACTAATCTCTTCGGAATTTCATTCAATGCTAAAGCTTCAGTTGAAGAGATCACCCGCTCACTCCATTTGACATTAGGAAGTTCATTCGGTCTTGAACCAGTTGCTATAATACAATTATTAAATTTGTATGTTTGTGTTGTATATTCGTCTTTTGTCACACGCACTGTTTTATCATCGGAAAAATACGCCTCGCCTTTGATTACCTCTACCTTATTACCTTTCATCAGACTTTCAACACCGCCAGTGAGTTTTTTTACAACCGATTGCTTCCATTCCTGCACTTTGCTAAAGTCAACGTTCACATTATCGGCAATTATGCCAATATCATTGGAATTCTTCATTTGATTAGCCTGATGACCGGCATGAATTAATGCTTTGGAAGGAATACAACCGACATTCAGACAAACACCACCCAACGATTTTTCTTTTTCAACGATCGTTACTTTTTGACCTAGTTGCGCAGCGCGAATTGCCGCAACATAACCTCCGGGACCTGAACCAACGATGAGTGTGTCAATTTCTTCTAGAAAATCGCCTACAACCATTTCTTTACGCCCCCAAATTTATCCATCAATTTTTTATTTGTATTCAATTTAAATTTGCTTTTTTTATAAAATCTTCTTTATACTAGTAGCTTTCTTTACTTATATAGACAACTGAATAATGACGTTTGACAAAAAGGCTTCATTGACGTTGACAACGAGATAAAGGATAGAAATATTACCGTTTATCGAATAAAAATCGTATACGGTTCACTTAATTCAGACTGTCTAATCGTTAATTTTAACGGGTCCATTTTTGTTATTATGAACATTAGAAACTGAACTTTATCATTGAAATTACACCACGTATCTAAAATTCCATCACCTTTTCAATCGCTGCATGGATTCTTGGCGCAGTTGGCAACCAGTCATCTTCAACTGAGGGCACTGGATACGGTGTGTCATAACCGGTAACACGTAAAATCGGGGAGGCTAGCGAGAATAGGGAATATTCGCTCACCAGTGAAGCAACTTCCCCTCCGACACCTGCGCTTTTCACCGCTTCATGAACAATGATCAGTCGTCCTGTTTTTTCAACAGATTGAACAATAGTTTCAAGATCAATCGGTTGAACGGTACGAAGGTCTATGACTTCGACAGAAATGTTTCTTGGTTCCGCTTCTTCTGCAACTTTTTGAGCGAGCGGCACCGTAGCCCCCCACGTCACAATTGTGACATCTTCACCATCTTTCACAACTTTTGCTTCTCCAATCGGCACTTCATATACTTCGTCTGGTACTTCTAATTTAAAGGCACGATATAGCTTCATCGGCTCCAAAAATAACACTGGGTCATTGTCGCGAATCGCCGAAATCAACAGACCTTTCGCATCATATGCGTTTGATGGCATGATGACTTTCAAACCCGGTGTATGTGCGAACAACGCTTCTAAACTGTCTGAATGTAGTTCAGGCGTTCTTACCCCACCTCCATATGGACTGCGAATAACGATTGGAGAGGTGAATCGACCCGCAGAACGGAATCGAACACGCGCTGCTTGAGCGGAAATCTGATCCATCGTTTCATAAATAAAACCGAGGAACTGAATTTCAGCAATCGGACGAAAACTATTCACAGCAAGTCCGATTGATGTGCCAACGATGGCAGATTCAGCCAACGGAGTATCCATAACGCGTTCTTCTCCAAAGCGGCCTTGAAGGCCTTCTGTAGCTCTGAACACTCCACCGTTTTTCCCTACATCTTGTCCTAGGATAACGACACGTTCATCTCGCTCCATTTCTTGTGCCATTGCTTGATTTATCGCTTGAATCATCGTCATCTCTGCCATGATTATCGCCCCTCCTTTATCGTAAGAAATTGGCGAGATTCTTCTTGTTGTTCAAGAAGAAGTTTATGTGGTTTATCGTAAACATAATCAAATGCTTTATCCACTGTTACTCGATCCGTAGACTCCGCTTCTGCGACAGCTTTTTCAATTTCTTCGTTGACTATTCCTTTCATTTTCTCCTGCTTATCTTCATCCATCAATCCACGTTTATTAAGGAAGGTACGGAAACGATCAATCGGATCTTTTTTAGCCCATTCGTTCACTTCATCGTTATTTCGATATTTGGTCGGATCATCAGCTGTAGTATGTGGACCTTGACGATAAGTCACTGCCTCGATTAATGTAGGTCCCTCGCCGTTTCTTGCAGATTCAAGAGCTTCTTTCATCACATGATAAACAGCTAAAACATCATTTCCATCAACTCGTACTCCTTTGACCCCATAGGCGATTGCTTTTTGGGCAATCGTTTGACTGGCTGTTTGTTGGTGAAGCGGAACACTGATTGCCCAATGGTTATTTTGACAGAAAAAAACAGATGGTACTTTGAATACCGAAGCGATATTAAGTGCTTCATGAAAATCCCCTTCGGAAGTTGCCCCGTCACCAAAATATGAAACGGAAACGTCATTTTCACCTTTTAATTTTGAGGCAAGTGCACAACCTGCTGCATGCAATGTTTGACCTGCGATAATGATCTGTATTGGGAATATATTCAATTTATCTGGTGATTGACCCCCATACATGTGACCCTTTGCATAAAGAATCGATTGTTGCATTGGTAGCCCATGCACCATTGTAGCTGCTATCTCACGGTAACTTGAGAAAATCCAATCATCTTTTTCCATAGCATAAGTACTGCCAACTTGTGAAGCCTCCTGACCACTGAACGGAGCATAAGTTCCAATCCTTCCTTGTCGTTGCATTCTTACCATTTTTTCATCAAAAAGACGTGTTTTTAGCATCCAATTGTATATCTCTAGAAGTTGACTATCATTTAGATCAATATTGTCGTGTAATAAACTACCATATTGATCCATAAACTGAACCATTTCGTGATTAAGATTCTTTTCATCATACATGGTCATAACCCCTTTTCGACTGAATTAATTGAATAAAATTAACTTACGTCTAAGAGTAATAGTTCCGGGTGTTCGAGTATCCTTTTGATAGTTTGCATAAACCTTCCTGATGGTTCTCCGTCAATAACACGATGATCGAAAGTGATGGAGATACCCATCATCTTACGAATAACAATTTCATCCTCGACGACAACCGGACGTTTTTTAATCGTATGCGCACCAAAAATTGCAACTTCAGGATAATTAATAATCGGTGTTGCAAACCATCCGCCTTCAATTCCTGTGCTTGTGATCGTAAATGTTCCGTCTTGTATATCGATAGGATTTAATTTTTGTTCATGTGCTTTTTGCACAAGTTCTTTTATTTCAACAGCAATGTTAAATAATGATTTTTTATCAGCATCTTTGATGACAGGAACAACCAATCCTTGCTTTGTAGCAGTTGCAATTCCAATGTTATAGCGTTTTTTCAGAACTATTTCTTCTTTTTCTTCATCGTACGAAGCGTTGAAATAAGAATGCTCTTTTAATGCCGTCGTCATTGCTTTAATAATAAATGGCAAATAGGTTAGTTTAATTTCTGAGTAGATCTGTTGATTAAGCTTTTTTCTTAAACCAACTAGCTCTGTGACGTCAACTTCATCCATTCCAGATACATGCGGTGCGGTATATTTTGATTGCACCATTTTTTCTGCAATTTTCTTCCGTAAGCCACGAACCGGAATTCGCTCATCCTCCTGATTGGTTTTACTTTCATCTGTTCCAATTTGTTTCTGATTTTCAAAGTTTTCGAGGTCCTCCATTATAATTCGACCGCCTTTTGCTGATCCGGTAACCTCAGTTATGTTGATGCCAAGTTCACGAGCACGCTTGCGGACGACAGGAGCTGCAATGACGCGTCCGGGCATTGGTTTTGGTACGACTCCATTATGTTCTTTACCTTGCTGAGATGTTGTCTTTTGATCCTTTTCACTTGTTTGTTTATTTTTGCTGCCATCAGCTTTCTTTTTATCTTCCTGATCTAGTGTAATTAGCGTGTTTCCTACTGTTACGACGTCTCCTTCATCACCTGCTAGAGCCAATATTCTTCCTCCTACCGGTGATGTCATCTCAACAACAGCCTTATCGGTTTGAACTTCGGCTATGATTTCATCGGCACGTATTGTATCCCCAACATCAACAAACCAGCGAACAATTTCTGCCTCATGCAAGCCTTCTCCAATGTCAGGTAACTTAAATTCGTAAGACATAAGTACCCTCCTATTTTAGTCAATAATGTTAACTATATAAATTTCATTCACAATTTTAATTGAATATTTTACCTGGATTGAGTATATTTTTAGAATCAATTGCATGTTTAATGACTTTCATTAAGTGATACGCCGATCCTTGTTCTTCTTGCAAATAATCAATTTTACCTATCCCAATTCCATGTTCACCCGTACAGGTCCCTCCATTTTTAATGGCAAAACGAACAATATCATGATTAATCTTTTCTGCTCTTTCAATTTCTTCTTGACTTTGAGGATCGACCATAAAAACGACATGATAATTCCCATCACCAACATGACCGAAGATGGCTCCTTCAATACCATTATCAGATATGGTTTTACGAGCGTTTTCGATCGCTTCAGGTAAAACTGAAATAGGCACGCATACATCTGTTGACATTGGTTTTTGTCCAGGATATTTAGCCTGGATAGCAAAAACCGCTTGATGTCTGGCTTCCCAAAGCTCAGTCCTCTTTAGTGGATCACTCTCAAAAACGAAGTCGATGCAATCAAAATCTTCAATAAGACTTTTTCCGAGAGCCACATCTTTCTCTATCCAATGTTCCATTCCGCTAAATTCCAAAAATAGTGTTGGTTTTTCTGCAAAATTCGTATCCCTATATGCATTTACCGCAGTAATTGTATGTTCATCTACTAATTCAATACGGCCAATAGACAAACCTGCACTTATAATATTTACAGCTGTCTCACTTGCCTGTTCAACAGTCGAAAAAACAGCTTTTGCAGAAACAGTCTTTTCAGGAATACCATACAATTTAAGTATAATTTCTGTAAAAACACCTAACGTTCCCTCAGAACCGATAAATAGATTAGTCAGATGGTACCCAGCAGATGATTTAGCCGATATACCACCAGTCTTCATTAACGAACCATCTGCTAAAACGACTTCTAATCCCAAAACTTGATTGTTCATTGTGCCATATCGAACGGCATTGGTCCCACTTGCATTCGTTGCCACCATCCCCCCTATAGAAGCATTAGCCCCAGGATCAACGGGGAAAAACAGACCATATGATTTTAACTTTCGATTTAGTTGTTCCCGAGTTACTCCTGGTTGAACTTTCACGCTAAATTCTTGTGGCCGAATATCAACAATCTTGTCCATCAAAGTCATATCCAAGCTAATACCTCCATGAATAGGGATAACGTGTCCCTCGACGCTGCTCCCTACTCCAAATGGTACAATAGGTACGTTATGTTGATAAGCAAATGTAATAACCTGATGAACCTCATTTTTATCTTTTGGATAAACGACAACTTCAGGAGGATAGGGGCTGTGATAGGTCAAATCTTGACTATGCTGTTCAATGATGGTTTCATTATTGGTAACACGTTCAGCATCTGAAATGATTTTTCGTAATTCAGCCATTAACTCCACGTACACTCACTCCCCTTGTTCATTTAAGTAGCTTACTTTGTTTAATCATTTTTCAAAGTTCAAATTCAATGGGGCCGTGACCCCCTTATCCTTTACACTTGAATTTCAGCACTACTGCTTGGTCCTGGTATGAAATTAGCCGGGATTTTCGATCATGAATATCTTGATCCCTATCCTTCCACTCCTCAGTGTTGTCCATATCATGAAAAACATTATGTTAAATTATTCGGTTATAAAGCTGCCCTACATTTTCAATCTCTATAGTGATTTCATCTCCATCTTTTAGCCAAACTCGACTATCTTCCGGATAACCTGCTATAACACCCGCCGGAGTTCCGGTAAGAATCACATCTCCTGGATAAAGAGTCATGTATTCAGAAATATAACTGACAATTTCACTACAATTAAAAACCATATCCGATGTATTGGAGTCTTGTCTTACTTCACCGTTAACAATGGAACGTATCGATAACCGATTTGGGTTTTCAATTTCATCATGACTTACTAAATATGGACCCAAAGGGGTAAAAGCATCACAAGTTTTCCCCAGCAACCACTGAGAACTTCTAAATTGTAAATCCCGGGCTGATAAATCATTGGAAACACTAAAACCAAAAACATAGGACAGTGCTTCTTCCTTTTTTATATTTTTAGCTTGCTTTCCCATTATAATAGCTAATTCTGCCTCATAGTCCACTTGGGTTGAATTAGCAGGAAGTTTAATTTTATTCTTATGTCCACTAAGAGTGTTATTAAATTTACTAAATAATAATGGTTCCTTAGGTACAGACATATTAGATTCTTGTGCGTGCTTTTTATAATTTAGACCAACACAGATAATTTTCTCAGGGTTAGTAACAGAGGGGCCATAAGAAAGCAAGGCTTCTGAATAAAATGATTGGATATTCTTCTCTAACGCTTGATCTACTAAGCTCATTAACGCTTGTTGTCCAATCTCCCTATTCATTAATAATTCATCAATAGAAAGAGGGATATCTGATTTATTCGTAATCATAAGTTCGTTTGCAGCGGCTTCAACGTCTAAAATCCCTATCTCCGTTTTCACACCTAACATTATTCGGTCATTTTTATAAAAATTTACAGTTTTCATTTTACCTCCATTTGAATGTAATAGGATATTTTTTATAATAATTCTTAATTCAGTCATTTTTATAGATACCTAGATCCTTGCCTATCATTCTTACACCACCCCCTGCCGAATGACCGCCATCAATTACTAGCTCAGAACCAGTTATATATGATGAGTCATCTGAGGCTAAAAATACAATAGGTTTAGTTACCTCATCAGGTTCACCTTCTCGATTTAGTGCATTTATTTTATTAAATTTCTCAACCATTTCCCGGTCTTGTTTAGTAAGTGGTGTCCATATGAAACCAGGATGAATTGAATTTACTCTTATCCCCCAATCCCCAAATTCCATTGCGGCCGCTTTGGTCATTCCGCGAACCGCCCATTTACTGGCAGTATAAGGTGATGAGTAATAACCTGTTAGTCCCGCAATGGAGGATATGTTAATTAAGGAACTTTTCTTTGATTTTTTCATCAAGGGTACTGAATGTTTCATTCCTAAAAATGTCCCTGTCTGGTTAATGGCAATCACTTTATTCCAAGCCTCAACAGTACAGTCTACAAATCTAGCACGATGACTTATACCTGCATTATTAACGAGAATATCTAATTTCCCAAATTGTTCACGTATTATGTAAAGTGCATCAATCCAATCCATTTCGTGGCTAACATCCATTTTAATCGGTACAACTTTAATGTTATAACGTTGCTCAATTTTTTCTCTGGTCTCATGCAACTCATCCTCAAGCTTGTCGGCAATAACGATACCATCAACACCCTCGTCTGCAAATCTCCAACACGTAGCTGCACCTATTCCTCTGGCCCCTCCAGTAACAAAGGCTATTTTCCCCTGTAATTTCTTTCCCATTTTAGTCACCTCCAGACTCACTTCATTAATTTTAACAATTATTACTAAAAAGGGTATCTAGAGAGTTGCTAAAGAATAGTTGATATCGCGACGCTATCTAGTAATACAAATTTACTTAAAATGCGGTTTCCTTCTTTCAAAAAATGCAGTTACGCCTTCTTTATAATCGTCGGTTCTAACAACTTGTTCAATCAATTGTAATGTTTGTGCAACTGCCTCATCGTGTGTATGATATAAAGAGTTCCTTGCACCTCTCTTAATTGCTTTAAGAGCTTCACGAGGTTTCTCCGTAATTTCCTCAGCGATACGGATAGCAAATGACAGTGTTTCATCTTCAGGTACGATATGATTTGCAAGTCCCATTTTTTCTGCCGTTTGTGCATTGATCTTATTTCCTAAGTACATCATTTCTAAACTTTTGGAAAGACCGATTATTTTAGGCAATCGAAAAATACCGCCACTTCCCGGAAAAGCTCCAAGTTTAATTTCTGGTAAACTAAACTTCACTTGCTCAGAGACAATGCGAAGATCACAAGTTAAAGATAATTCACAGCCGCCCCCATACGCCAAACCTTCAATCGCCGCAATCGTAGGCTTTGACAAAGATTCAATTTGAGAAAAAACTTGGTTTTCCATGCCTAGTTTTTTTCCAACAATATCATCTGAAACCGTTTCAAACTCTGTAATATCTGATCCAGCACTAAAGGCTTTCGTTTCAGATGATCCAGTAATGATCACAACACGTATATCTTCATTTTCTTCAATCTCATCAAGTTCTTCTTGTAATTGTTTAGTTAACTCCAATGTAACCAGATTTAAAGGCGGGTTATTTAAAGCTAAAACTGCAATATGATCTTTACACTCAACTTTGATCAATGGATTATGAGTATCCATATACTGATTTTCTCCTTTCCCTATCCCAGAAATATGAATGCTGATAAGAGGGGGATCAAACACCTTACCCCTCGTATATCATTTATCGGTTTTTTGCTTTATACCATCAATGCTCCACCAGTAACGTGAACACACTCACCAGTGATAAATTCCGCATCTTTCGATACCAAAAATGATACGGTATTTGCAATATCCTCTGGTTTAGCACTTCGTCCTAAAGGAATTTGTTTTAAACGTTCTTCTTTCGCTTGTCCTTTTTTTAAGCCTTTCAATTTAGACATTTGAGCATCTCCTAAGTCCCAAAGATCTGTTTCAACGACACTAGGAGCCACGGAATTCACACGTATTTCAGAAGGAGCTAATGCCTTTGCAAATGATTTGGTCAAATCAATAATTCCCGCTTTGGAAGCAGAATAATGCGCGGTAAGCGGATGACCTTCTCTACCATAAACAGAAGCCATATTTACAATTGAACCTTTTCCTGTTTTTTTCATTATTTTACCAGCCATTTGCATGCCAAAAAATGAACCGCGTAAATGAATATTTAACATTAAGTCCCATTCATCCGGAGTAATATCAAAAATATTTTTCGCTTGAGTTATGCCTGCATTATTGATCATTATTTCTAATGGCCTATCAAACGCAGTAAGTGCCTTTTCTCCTAATTGATTCATTTCATCATAATTGCAAACATCTACTTTATGAGCGACTGCCTTACTACCAATTTCGTAAATTTCTGTAACTGTTTTTTCTGCAAGTTCAAGATCTATATCCGATACAACAATATTTGCTCCTTCTTGTGCTAACTTTAATGCGATCGCTCGTCCAATGCCACGTCCTGCTCCTGTGATAGCAGCAATTTGATCTTTTAATTTCAATTGATAGCTCCTTTCTTTTCACACCTTATAATCCAGCCTCAGTAATTACTTTTCGTATTTTTTCCCGTTCTCCATCTGATATAGGTTGAAAAGGAGGTCTAATATATGCAGCATCAATCCTTCCTAACAACGCATTTGCCACTTTCATTCTATTATGCATATCAAGGAAAGGTTCTGAATAAAACATCTCATTTAAAGGATATAATTTATCAGCGACCCTACGGGCTTCAGTCAAGTTTTCACGTTTGACTGCTTCAAAGATTTCGATTTGCAAATCGGCAATAACACTTCCACATCCAGATAGAATACCATCTGCACCAATACATAATGAAGGTAATAACGACTTGCTATAACTAGATAGAACAGATATATATTTATCCAACGCTTTAAGTTCTCGATAATTTCTCTCATATACGGCAATATTATTCGAAAACTCTTTAACAGCAATAACGTTATCAATGTCATTACAAATTTTGATTAAACTTTCAGTGTTAATATGAAGACCATTATTAAATGGGTAAACAAAAGCAATCATGGGAAGATCAGTTGCATCTGCAATTGTGGCATAATGATTAAAAAACATCTCGGGTTTTTGTTGTGACCCAAATTCAAAAACTCCCGAAGGAAAAATCAATAAACAATCGGCCCCTTCCTTTTCTGCCATATTTGCAATTTCTGTTGCTTTTTGAGAACCGTCTTCGTAAACGCCAGCAATAATAGGAGTCTTACCATTAGCCTCCTCCAGAGCAATGGCTAAACTTCGTTGTTGTTCATCTAATGTGAGGGAAGCCACTTCAGAAGCATGACCATTTATGGTAATTGCAGTTACACCCTCTGTCTCAATTAAATAGCGTAGATGACGCCTATAATTTTCCTCGTCAATATTTAAGTCAGCATCAAAAGGCATCAAATTAGCAGGAATAACTCCTTGCAACGTCAATTCAGATTTCAATTAAATTCATCCTTTCAATGTTATCATTCACTCCATGGGGAGTGTTCCTTTAGACCTAAGGGATCTGGAATAAATAATCGATTATCCATCTCCTTTAGAGATTCACTTACATGGGGGCGAAATTCCATCTTATTTAGAACATCATTTTCCAAGCTAATCCCAGGGGCAATTTCAATTAAGGTTAATCCTTCATCTGTTAAGGTAAAGACAGCACGCTCAGTTACGTAGTATACTTTTTGATTTTTAATTAAAGCCTGTTTTCCATTAAAAGTCATATGACCAAGGGCATTTACAAATTTAATATGGCGTCCATCTTGAACAATATTAAGTTTTCCATCCTCAATTTTTATATCTAATCCACTTGCAGTGAAAGAACCACAAAATACAATTTTTTTTGTTGAATGAACAATATCTATAAAACCACCTAAATTATACTTTCCGTTAATAAAACTAACATTGACACTTCCTTCACGATTGACCTCAGCAGAACCCAAAAATGTAGCATCCAAGCGTCCTGCATTATAGAAATCAAAAATTGTATGCGAATCCATGATAGCCATCATGTTCACACCCATCCCAAAGGAAGATTTAGTATTTGGGACTCCTCCAACAGGACCATGTTCTACGTTAAAAGTAACATCGTCCGATATCCCTTCCTCCATCGCAATAAGAGGTACTTCAGCACTCAACCCAAATCCACAATTCACTAATTGTCCGGGAGACAACTCCATTGCCGCTCTTCGAACAATCACTTTTCTATAATCAAAAGGAGTATCCCCAGCACGATCTACTGGTATTTTAATGTCACCTGTCCACGCTGGATTATAAGGTTGAGCATTCATTTGATCTGAGTCAACTACAATATAATCAACAAATATACTAGGGACAGCCACTTCTTTTGGATGCATTGAGCCCCGTTTGGCTATTTGTTCAACTTGAGCAATTACGGTTCCCCCTCGATTTTTTGCAGCCATTGCTTGATGTAGCAACCCAAGTGAACTTGGCTCTTGTTCTATCGATAAGTTACCGTTCTCATCAGCCGTTGTAGCTCGAATAAGAGCAACATCAATCTCAAGAGATTTATAAAATATATATTCTTTTCCTTCTATCTCCATCACAGAAGAAATTTCACCCTTCGTTCGCGCGGTCAATTTATGTCCACCAACACGGGGATCGACGAAGGTGTCAATGCCAACAGGGGTTAAAACGCCAGGTTGTCCAGCTGCAGTAGTTCTCACCATATTAAAAAGTGCGCCGTATGGTATTAAATAAGCCTCGATTGAATTTTTATTAATTAATTCATTGAGTTTCTCAACTTTCAGAGTATAATAACTTCCCGCATATATTCTCTTAACCATTTCTTCGTGAGCCAGGCGATCTATACCTGTACCTTTACGTTGGGCTCCTGGGATAACATTATAGACAACATTTAAACCTTTTGGCTCGCCAGTCTCAATATATTTTGTTTCCAATTCTGCTAACAATCGATCCGGAAGTAACACTTCACCTGCACCAGAAATGATTATTGTTTGTCCTGATTCAACAAATTTGATGGCGTCTTCAAAAGTTACAATTTTCGCCAATAATATACCCCCAATCTATGAAGCTATTCCTTAATAAATTTTAAAATGTGCTGTCCAGCTGTACATATTTCATTATTTTGATTATATATTTCAATTTCAGCGATTGATTTTAAATTTTCATGATCAATTTCAGCAATTGTATAATGAACAGTTACCGTATCTCCAATAAAAATTGGTTGAATAAACCGTATACGGTCATACCCGTAGGAAACCGCGCCCATACCTTTTGTATCCACTTTTTCAAAAAACAGTGACGAAGTAGTTGAAGCAAAACCGATTGATAGTACGCCATGTGCAATTCTTTTTTTGTAAGGTGTCTTATTCATGTATTCCTCATTAACATGATTTGGTGCAAAATCGCCTGTAATACCTGCAAACATATAAACATCTGTTTCCCCGACTGTTTTACTAAACGTAACTTTATCCCCAATTTCTATAGGAACCCTTTCCTTGCTCTCCATACTCTATACTCCCTTCCAAAAATACATAAAAACCATTATTGATAATTTTTTAGTCTGTTACGAGCAATAATCATACGTTGAATTTGGTTTGTGCCTTCATATATTTGTGTGATTTTAGAATCGCGATACATACGCTCAACAGGGTAATCTTTCGTATACCCAAAACCCCCATGAATTTGCACTGCATTTGTTGTAACTTCTTCAGCTACATCTGATGCATACAATTTAGCAATTGCAGCTTCTCTTGTATACGGTAAGCCTTGATCTTTTAAATAGCATGCCTGATAAATTAATAACCGAGCAGCTTCAATTTTTGATTCTGCATCAGCAAGCATAAATTGAATACCTTGGAAATTACTAATTGTTTGTCCAAAGGCTTCACGTTGTACCGCATATTTAGTAGCTTGTTCTAAAGCGCCTTGTGCAATCCCTAACGCTAACGAAGCAATTCCAATCCTCCCATTATCAAATGATTTCATTGCATATTTGAATCCTTCACCTTCATTACCAATTAAATTTTCCGCCGGCACTTCACAATCTTCATAGATAATTTCCGACGTGCCGATCCCGCGAACACCCATTAATTTTTCCTTTTTACCAATCTTTAACCCTGAGCGACTCCTCTCTACTATAATAGCCGACATTCCTTTATGTCCTGATTGATCATTCGTCCGGGCTATTGCAAGATAAAATTCAGCTAACTCTCCAAATGTCACAAATATCTTGTTACCATTAATGATAAATTTATCATCTTTAGGAACAGCTTTAGTCTGAATAGCAGAAACATCCGACCCACCACTAGGTTCAGTGGCCGTAAACGCCATTATCGTTTCGCCTTTCCCTACAGACTCCACGTATTTATTTTTCTGAACTTCAGAAGCAAAATTGGCCATAAAGTCTTGTCCAATTTTGTTTCCAGCTACAGCGTTACCCATCGAAGCTGAGCATTTGGAGATTTCTTCTATCATGATACTATAACTAACGTGGTCAGCAGCCATTCCTCCATATTCTTTAGGAAGTGTCAACGATAAAAACCCTAATTCCCCCATCTGCTTCCATATATCTTTAGGGAATTTCTCAGTTTCATCAATGTCAGATGCACGTTCCGCAATTACCTCTTGTGCGAATTCACGTACAGTTTTACGAATCATTTCTTGTTCCTCTGTCAGATTAAATTGCATTTTTTAATCTCCTTTCGTTATAGTCCAAAGTTAGAGTATTACCTAGTAAATAGGACAATCAATCCTTTATTTATTGCTTGTGGGTAAAAACCACATTTTTTTGTTGTAACTCTTTTATTTCTTTATTAGAGTAACCGTTTTCTTCTAAAATCTGACCAGTATGCTCCCCTAATCGAGGTGGATATTGGCGAACCGCCGGAGACTCACCATTATAATTGATGGGGTGATTCAGTATCTTAATTTCACCGGCATCAGGATGTTCGATTTCTTCGATCACCTTGTTCCATTTAATCTGGGGATCATTTTCCACCTGTTTATAATCATTCACCGGCGCATACCAAATACCATTTTCCGAAAAAACTTTCATCCAATCATCAGTCGTTTTTTTCTTTAATTCCTGAACAATAATTTGATTTATTTTTTCACGATAGGTTGATTGATCGTTTTGAGAGTATGGTTTTAGAGCATCGTTATTGAAAACTTTTGTCAACTTATCTATTGGCGTAAAGGATAGTGCTAGCCAACCATCTAACGTTCCGTAAACACCGTAAGGGGCTGGGTGGAACTGAGTTGCTAAATTGGTTTTAGTACGTTCCCATAGTGAACCTTTATTTAAATAGTAAGTAAATGGTTCAATTTGGAGATCAATAGCAGAATTTAATAAATTAACATCTACTTTTTTGCCTTCTCCTGTTCTCTCTCTCTCGACCAAAGCCGCAACGACACCAAATGCCGCTAAAACAGCCGAATGTTGATCAACTATAGCTGTTCCAACAGGTGTTGGGGGTGATTTATGATCTCCTGTAAGGAAAGTTAAACCACCCAAAGCTTGAAGCAATAAATCCTGACCAGGTCGATCTTTATAAGGGCCATCTGATCCATATCCTGTACAAGAACAATAAATCAATTTTGAATTCTTTTGTTTTAATGTTTTATAGCTAAAACCCAGTTTATCCATCACACCAGGTCTATAATTTTCTATCAAAACATCAGCATCCTGGATAAGCCTATAACAAATCTCTTTCCCTTCATCCGTTTGAAGATCAATGGATAAACTTCTTTGGTTACGATTGCCAAGTAAATGGAAAAAGCTAACTCCGTTTTTATAAGTATCAGCCCCCGCCCAGTGCCGTTCGAAGGAACCTTTGGGAGGTTCAATCTTAATTACGTCAGCACCTACATCTGCTAACATCTGAACAGCTGCTGGCCCTTGCAAAAAATGTGTGAAGCTTAAAACCTTTACACCATTAAGCATATTATTACCCCCATTTTCTTAAAGATGTATCCCTATTTAAACTTTTGAAAATTCATATACACTTCCCATAAAACTTTCTGGAATTGTCAAAGCGTATTATAAATTTGTATTTTCGATTTCTTCTTGAATTGCATCATACCACTCTTGACCATTTGGTGTATTTTCAATTATATCCTCTGTAACATCTTGTGTAGCTTCTTGAAATTCTGTTAAATTAGGCTCTATAATTTGTGTACCTTCTTCTTCCATTTCTTCCAATGATTCTTCAAATGATTGATAATAAAAATCTACACCTAATTCTATCCCTTGTTCTGCAGATTCGGTAATAATCTCCTGTTGTTCTGGTGTTAAGCCATCATAGACTGTTTTTGACATAACTAACAAAAGAGGCTGTTGGTGTACCCGTGTAATATTGTAATAATCGGCAATATCAACAAATCTATCATCAATAAATTGTTCTGGAGTAACATCCCCACCATCAACAACACCTTGTTCAGCAGCCATGTATAACTCACCATAGTCAATTCCTGTCGGTTGTGCGCCCAGTGCCTCATATGTTGCAATATAAGACGGGGTTTGAAGAACGCGTAAATTTTGTGATTGCATATCTTCTAAACTTTCAATAGGCTCGCTAGCGGTAAAAATATTTCTTTCAGCTACTATCCAACCTAAATCAACAAGGCCTTGTTCCTCTAGTTCCTCAGAAATCATCTCTCCAACAACTTCTCCATTTAATACTTCCAATGTTTGCTCAGTGCTATCAAAGAGGTAAGGGATATTCATTATCTGTAATTCCGATATCATATCTTCGAGAGCAGGTAAAGCAGCGAACTGAAATGTTTGAGACCCTTGAATCAATGAGTCTAACATTGTTGTTTCTGAACCTAATTGAGAATGTGGGAATATGTTTAATGCGATTTCTCCATCGGTAGCTTCATTAATGGATTCGGCCATATGTTCAGCTGTCACTTGATATGTCGATTCTTCAACTAGAACATGTCCAAAATCCATTTCAGTTGTTTCATCCGAGACTTCATTCGTTTCTCCACTCGTTTCATTTTCTCCATTAGAACTACATCCTGCCATCCCAGTGCTAAATAAAATTGTTGTTAATAGTAGTGTGAATCTTTTCATTAAAACCCCTCCTTAAAATATTAGCTATCAAACCAAGTTTTCGGAGAAAAACCACCCCTCTCTATAAAAATTATTAAATTATTCTACTTATTATTCTGGTAATAGCCAGAGTGATATTCCCGGAAGGTAGGTAATAATTAAAATATTTACGATTAACACACCAAGAAAAATGGAAATTGGCTTAATAATTTGTTCGAATGGTATTTTTGCAATTTCACTTGCAACAAATAAATTAACGCCAATCGGAGGAGTAATCATTCCAACCGCTAAATTAACGATCATAATAATTCCAAAATGAACAGGGTCAATTCCATATTGTAAAGCAATCGGAGCTAGTATTGGTCCCAAAATAATGACTGACGTCAACGTTTCCATAAACATTCCAATGAATAGTAATAAAACATTAACAAGAAGAAGAAATACAATCGGATTTTCAGATATACCTTGAATAATTTCAGCTAATTGGTGTGGCATTTGATTTGATGTTAGGATATATGAGAAAACATTAGCAAAACCTACAATTAACAATAGAATAGCACTAATCAATGCTGAGTTAGCCAAAATATTTCCAACATCTTTTATGGTGATTTCTCGATATACAAAAAATCCAATAATAAAACCATATACTACTGCAACAACTGCTGCCTCAGTAGGAGTAAACCATCCTAGGTATATGCCACCGAGAATAAGAAATGGCATCAAAAATGCTAAAATGGAATCTAAAAAAGTTTGACCAACAGATTTTAACCACTCACTCAGGTTCAACTTTTCAGCGTTATCGTATTTTTTGACACTAGCCCATATTATGACAGTCAGTATCAATGTAATCCCAATAAAAATCCCCGGTAAAATTCCTGCTATGAATAAACTACCAATAGAGACATTTGCCACTAACCCATACATTATTAGTGATAATGACGGAGGGAGAATCGCACCAAGTTCCCCAGAACTTGCGACGGTTGCTGCTGCAAATTTTTTTGTATATCCTTTTTTTTCCATTGCAGGAATGAGCGTTTGCCCTACTGCAGCTGTCGTTGCGGATGAAGATCCAGACATAGTTGAAAAAAACATTGATGTTAGGACAGCTGCAGATGCTAACCCCCCTCTTGCCCATCCTATAAGAGCATTGGCAAAATTAATCAGTCGCTTAGAAATTCCTCCTGATTGCATTAAGAATCCAGCCAAAATAAAAAACGGAGCTGCCATTAATGTAAAAGAATCTAGACCCTGAAATAAGTACTGAGGAACCAATGATAAAGGACGATCTCCGACCCATAACGATAAAATAGATGCCAACCCTAAAGATACAGCGACGGGGACAGTTAAAACAAAAAGGATTAATAGCACAATAAATAATGTAGAAACCATTTTTACAAGTCCACCCCCTCACATATTTTCATACACATTACGTGATCTCTTTCTTATGTAGAAATGATTCGATCAATAATGTAAGTGTATTCAAAATCATAAATCCAGCCCCCACAAACATTGCAGAATAAACAAAAACCATAGGCACGTACATAACTGAAGATGATCTGGCTAAACCAGATGTCATCGCCCATTCTAATCCTATTACGAATATAAAACCGTAAAATATAAGTGAAACTAAGTGAGAAAAAACTGTAATAATTTGCTTTAATTTACCTGATACCACTGGAAGAATTGCTTTCATTGCAATCATTCTTGATTTTCGAACTGCAACTGCTCCTCCTAGAAAAACAACCCAAAACATAAGGTAACGCGCAAGTTCTGAAGTCCACGAGACCGGAATTGATGCATAGGTAATACGAACTAATACTTGGATAAAAATAGAAATTGTTATTATTCCTAATAAAATACCCGCAAAGTATTCTACAAACGTATTCACTTTATCTATTATTTTTATCAAGTTCCTCCCTCCTTTTTTTTAAAAAAACTACTTTCAATGGATCTTTACTTTTTGCGTTCATGTTTTACAAAAAACCGCTCCTCCATCTACATAAACCGGCGATCCCATCATAAATCGAGATTCATCAGATGCTAATAATAAAGCTACTTGTGCAATGTCTTCTGGTTGCCCTAACTTCTCATTTAATTGTCGCTTTTTTAAACTGTCTAATCCTTTATTGACATTACCATAAGCGTCCTCAAGATAATTCTCAATAAAAGGGGTCTGTATTGTTCCTGGTAAGATAGCATTTATCCTTATATTATATGAAGCATAATCCACTTGAGTTGATTTTGTAAGTGCTAGAACAGCACCCTTGCTTGCGGCATATGCTGCCCTTGAAGCCAAACCCATTTCTGCAATTCCGGAAGACATATTAATAATACTGCCTTCGTTTTGTTTCATCATTAATGGTATTACATATTTGGTAACTAAAAATACTCCTTTGACATTGACGTCAATCAGATTATCCCACTCATTTTCTTTGGTCTCATGTAAAGGGCCAACACAAGCTATACCTGCATTATTGAACAAAATATCGATTCTACCAAAATAATCGACTGTAGTTTCCACCATTTGTTCAACTTCTATAGATTTTGATACATCTGCTTTAATAAAAATGGCTTCGCCACCATTTGCAGATATTTTCTCAACGGTCTCCTTTCCCTTATCTTCATCAAAATCGTTGACAACTACCTTAGCACCTTCTTTCGCAAATAGAAAAGCTGAACTTTTCCCCATTCCTGAACCTGCTCCAGTAATTAATGCTATTTTTCCATTAAGTTTCAAATTTCACAATCCCCTTTCTATTTATAGTTGAAATATTAGCATGATTATTATGCATAAACAACTGTATTAAATGGGTCTTGAATTTTGTAATTTAGAGGTTATGAGTATTGCATTCAGTTTGTACCACCCTTGCAATCTTTTGTACCACCAAATGCGGAGAGATTTACCACTTATTGCGAAAGCCTTTACCAATTAACTACCTCCTGTATACTTAGTGGGCATGCCAAGCGGCATGACATTAGGAATACAGGAGGTTTTTTATGTTCCCATATCGACAGATACTGGAATTACATGACGAGGACAGGAGTTTACGAAGCATCGCAGCCATGACTCGCCATTCACGGCAAAAAGTAACGGAAGTCATACGGTTGGCTGAGAAAAGGGGGCTGAAGTGTCCATTAGATGAGGAAATGACAGATGTTTGGATCGAGGATTTTCTCTATCCGGAGAAGAAATTAGAAGCTTCTGGCCGTCAAATGATTGATTTTGATTATTTGCATGAGGAGTTGGCCAAACCACATGTCACATTGACATTGCTTCATCAGGAATATGAAAAGAAAGCCCAGGAACAAGAGAAGATCCCCTATGCCTATCGGACATTTACGGAACACTACCACGACTTTGCCCAAAAATACAAAGCGACCATGCGAATCAAGCGGAAACCAGGGGAAGTGTTAGAAGTTGATTGGGCAGGTTCTACGTTATTTATAATTGATCCCGATACAGGGGAAAAAGTGAAAGTCTATGTATTTGTGGCCGCCTTACCGTGTTCCCAGCTTTCCTATGTGGAGGGCTCTTTATCTATGGATTTAGCGTCTTGGATTAAGCTTCATCAACACACATTTGAATACATGGGAGGCACCACCCAAATCATTGTTCCCGACAATTTAAAGACAGGGGTGACCAAGCACACCTCCAAAGAGCTGGTGTTAAACAAAACGTACGAAGAAATGGTCCGCCACTATCACTCCGTGGTCATGCCGGCACGCGTGCGTTCACCTAAAGATAAACCCTCTGTGGAAAGTTCGGTAAATACGGTGTCGACGTGGATTATCGCCGCATTAAGGCATGTCCAATGTTTTACGTTGGAGGAAATGAACCAGGAGATCCAAAAAAAGCTGGAGGAATTTAATCACCGGTCCTTCACGAAAAAAGAAGGCTCTCGCTGGTCAGCGTTTATGGAGGAAGAGAAGTTCGCCCTTACCCCTCTTCCCACTAAACCCTATCAGATGTCGGAATGGCGAACCGGCAAGGTGCAGCCTGATTATCACATCTCTGTGAAAAGCATGTTTTACTCCGTGCCCTATGAATACATCGGAAAACACGTCGATGTGAAAGTCTCAGACGATGCAATCGAAGTCTATTTCAATCATATGCGGATTGCCTCACATCCAACATTATATGGGAAGTACGGCCAATATTCTACTGTGAAGGACCATATGCCAGATAACCATAAACATTACGTGGAACAAACGCCGCAAAATGCATTAGATTGGGCTGCGGAGGTTGGAGAACACACGCTTTTCGTGGTGAAGTTCCTATTAGACAGCTACGGGGTTGAAAAACAAGCGATGAAGTCCATCTTTGCCTTAAAGAAACTAGAACGCACCTACACGGCTTATGAAATCGAACGTGCGTGTAAAATGGTTCATCAAATCACGAATCGACCGACAGTGAAAAGTATTCAAACGCTCATCAAAAACAATAAAAAAACAGACGCCGAAAAAGCTTTCGCACAGCAGAAACAAACTGTCAAAAATGAGCATGCGTTTACGCGCGGGGCTTCCTATTTTGGAGGGAAAAACAAATGAACCAACAGAATATTGATAAACTAAAAACATTGAAACTATCGGGGATGGCAGAAGCCTATGAATCTCTTTTCATGAAGGCAGAAAATAAAGAGATGGATTTTGATACATTGTTCGGTATCTTAATTGATCACGAAGAATCCCGGCGGAAGAGTAATAAACTCAACCGTCTTCTCAAACAGGCAGCGTTTCCTGAATCGGCTTCAATCGAAGAGATCATGTATTATGAAGACCGGAAACTGGACAAAGATTTACTCCTTCGTTTAGCCAGTGGGAGCTATATTCTGAACGGGCGAAATATTATATTTAAAGGCGTGTCTGGAGCCGGGAAATCGTGGATGGCCGCCGCATTTGGTGTACAAGCGTGCCGACAGTTCTTCAAGGTCCAATATACACGGCTCCCTGATCTATTAGAAGAATTTAAAATTGCAAAATATCAACAGGATGATAGTTATGTCAAACTCATGAGAAAGCTCCTGAAGGTAGACCTTCTTATTCTTGACGAATGGCTGCTTCACGCTTTAACCAATGAAGAAGCCGCTCTCCTGCTTGAAATCATTAACGCACGGCGTCAGGAAAAACAATCCAACATCTTTTGTTCTCAATTCGATATTGATGGATGGTATGAAAAATTGGGGGATGGAACCCTGGCAGAAGCCATACTCGACCGAATTGTTCATGATGCCTATGATATTTTTATTGACGGGAAGGTATCGATGCGTGAACGTTTTGGCGTGCAACAACAAGAAGCAAACGATCGAGAGAACGATCTATAATCAGAAAGGGAATTTATAATGAGGGAATATATGACAATCGCAGAAACGGTCGATCTCCTACACAATTATGAGATTGAATGTGACCATATCACAGTAAGACGCTGGATAATGCAAGGGAAATTAAAAGCCATTCATGAGGATAGAATTTTTAAAGTAAAAGAACCAGATGTTTTGGACTTTTTAGTTGATCTTAGTCGTGTTGGGACAGCTTATGAAAAAGGAATTAATGATGAAACCAAAATCGTAAGACTCGAAGAAAAGGTATTAGAGTTACAAAAGGAGATTGATAAGCTGCGTTGTGAGAAAGTGAATCTTGAATTTAAATTGGGGATTATGCCGTTTTAATGACGAAAACTATTCCCCGCCCATGGGCGGGGAATAGTTTCATTATAGTAGCTCAGCCATGACATAGGTGGCTCTCTTTTATGTTATTAGTGGCTCTATAAATGGCACATCTGTCTTTAACCCATAGTGTTCAATCCATTTTTTTAGGTGTGGTAAAGGACTCCGAAATCAGTGGTACATTCCCATGCAAATGGTGGTAAAAAAGACCGCACAAGTGGTAAAAACCGTCCGCCGTACTCAGGTTATAAAATCAATTTTTATTTTTGCAGTTATATTAAAGAAAAACAGCCAATACAGAGTTTTGACTGTTTTACTGAGTAAAATTATTTATCAGGTTTCATGAAGGTTCAAAAATCAGCCTACTTTTTTTTTCTAAAACTTATAATCATCTCGTTAAATAATTTCGGTTGTTCCAACATCACATTGTGTCCAGAGTTCGTAATAACTTTCGTTTTGATTTTTGGATTAAGTGCTTCGAGTTTTTGATTTGCATCTTTTGGTATCATCTTATCTTCGGAGCCGTAAACTGCAAACATCGGTATGTTCAATGTTGAAACGATATCCTTTCCTTTCGTGTATCTATCGCATGCTTCAAGATCAGTTTTTCTTACACCTACTGCGTTTATTTTTATTTCTCCTTTTTCTTCAGCTATCAATGACGGATCAACCTGTTTTGAATAAGCTGCATAGAAAAAGGATTCAGGAAAAACCCCTTTAGACAATTTTTCTAATACCTTTGGATTAACCGGTAATTTGTAGTGACAAGCAACAAGCACTAAACCTTTTACTTTACTATTTCTTGCAGCCAGTTCAATGCCAATAAGTCCGCCCATCGAATGCCCTACAACAATTACTTCTTCATCTATTTTTTCAGCAACCCAATCCGCACAACTCTCAATCGTTGTCTTCAATTGATCTTTGTTTTCTCCATGTCCAGGTAGATCAATAAATGTAGACCGTATTTTGTTTAACGACTCCCTTTGCATGCGCCACTTTCTAGCTGTTCCTCCAGAGCCATGAATAAATAAAAATGTGGGTTTCGTTTCGTTAAACATTAGCATCCTCCTTTAATAGTTTTGGTTATCCTCCTTCCACTACCACCGACAGGATTTTTTGTCTTCAAACTGAGCCTCACGAATCGCAATAAAATTGGCCTTTCTTTGCTCAATAAAAGCACTTGTTCCTTCATATTTATCATCGGATTGGAAAGCGACCGCCTGGGCCAGTTTTTCCACTAATAGAGTGCTGTCTAGCTTGGAGTCCGATACCCGCGTCACGGTAATGGTTTATAGAGAATCAATGGGTCGGAACGATCGAATTACGATCAAAAGTCGTAGCCAGTAACCATGAATCGTGCACTCTTTTGCTTTTTGATATCGAACGATCGTTGAATAGTCTTATATTTTGTAACATGGGATGATGATACGTCTCAAATGGAGTGAAATATGATGTATAACTACATGAACCGAACTTGTTCTTGTTTTGCTAATTCATTTAATTTATTAATCGTTGCTACAGGAACTGGTATCCCTTTTTCACTTCTTAGTTTGGCTTTACTAGCCCTTCGCTCGCCAGGTATTAATATTTCATCAACTCCGGATGCTTTAGGAATTTCTTTAATTTCAGTTATCATTTGCTGAATTAATTGTTCATAAACTGAAATATCCATAAATTTATTTATGTCTATTAAAATGAAAAAATGCCCTACATTAGCTATGCCAGCATTATTATCATTAAACCCTTGAACGTGATTTCCAAAAGCAGCTCCGGTCAACAAACCAGAAATAATTTCAACAGACAACGCCAAAGCATATCCTTTCGGTCCAGCTATAGGAAGTATAGTACCTTTTAAAGCTTCCATAGGGTCAGTCGTCTGGTTTCCATTTTGGTCAACTGCCCAACCTACAGGTATTGCTTCTTTTTTTTCTTCCGCAATTCGTATTTTTGCTTTAGCAACAATACTAGAGGACATATCAATAATTATAGGAGGTTCAGATCCATTCGGAAATCCAAAAGCAATTGGGTTTGTACCAAAATATGGTTCTTTTCCTCCCCACGGAGCGATATTAGCAGGGGCATTCGTAAAAGCAATACAAATAGCCTGCTGATTGCAAGCTTGTTTACAATAATAGGAAGCAGCCCCAAAATGATTACTATTGTTAACTCCTACACCAACTATTCCTATTTCTTTCATTATATCTAAAGACGCGTCTATTGTTCGCTTCGAAACTATTGGTCCAGGACCATTATCTCCATCCGCTATAATAGTTCCTGGTGCTGTATGATCAATTTTAATAGAGGGTTTTGCATTGACTCTTCCTTCAACGAACCGTTTAAAATATATTGGCAATTTACTTACACCATGACTATCAATACCTTCAAGGTTTGCCTGAATAAGAGCGTCCGCATAAATCTTTGCGTCATCTTTAAGTAAACCAGCTTTTATAAAAATCTTCTCCGAAAAATTTCTTAATAAATCCTGTTTGAGGATCATTTGATTACTCACAATAGAAATCATTCTCCTATACTAATAATTTTGGCAAAATCTTGATGCTTTGGACGCCAATCAAAAAGAAGAGTAGGACAAAAAATGCATTGTTCCTTAATTGTTCCTTAATTCAGCGCACGTTTTTTGAAAGTGATTTACATTTCCATATCTACCAGATCAAATGAGAACGTACCCCCAAAATGCTGTTATATATTATGCCCTTGTTATAATTCGTACATCAACAGCTAAACAACCATCTCCATTTCTTTTGATGATTACTGGATTTAAATCCAACTCTTCCACTTTATCTTCTTCGGTAACCATAACCTCAACACGCTTAATCATTTCTACGAACGCAGGGACATCTGCACGTTCTGTTCCTCTATAACCATCTAATAAAGGGAACCCTTTTAGATTTTTCACCATTTTGTATATATACGATTCAGATAATGGTGATATACCTAAAGAAACGTCTTTCATTAATTCAACGAATACTCCTCCTAAGCCCACAACCAAAACATTACCAAAAGTATCATCTTTTTTAACACCAATTAAAAGTTCCTGCACCCCACTTTCCATTTCTTGGACAGTTACTCCATCAATATCGATATTAGAAACACCAAAATTATTAGCATTTGCATTTATCTCATCGAAGGCTTCTACTACATCTTTCAAAGAATTCAAACCTAATTTCACACCTCCAAAATTACTTTTATGAACTATTTTTGGCGAAACAACTTTCATTACCAGTGGTAATGTTAAATTATTAGCTATTTCCTTCGCTTCAGATTTTGTTTTCGCAAAACCATATTCATTTTGTTGGATACCATATTTTTTTAGTAATTTCCTACTTTCCACTTCATTCAATAATATTTTTTTATTAGTAGTCGGCTGCATAAGATACTTCCTTTCTTGCCTCATTTTCACCATGTCTAGCCATCATACTTATTCCAAATAACCCTTGCTCTATGGTTGATAAAACTGGTATCCCTTTTGATGATAAGAATGATTTTGTAGCATTTAATTTTTCCTCAATTAATTTAGGATCTCCATTGGTTCTTAATACGCCAACCACATTTACATTCAAATCATCTAATAAATCAAATTGTTTAAACATATTGCTTAATGTCTCCCGCAAATTCATATAATTAGATAGAGGAATCAAGTTTATATGAAATAATATATATGAAATATTATTATCGTTTGCTAATATACTCATAATTTTTGTAAAGGTTTGACCTTCATTTGCCGTAATAGCCCTTGCTGGTAAATCGATAGGATTAATATTATGATTTGATTCGCTAACACCCAATTGATGTAATTCATCTATGGACGATTCTTCTAATTGAGCAAGATCAAGCCATAATTCTTCACATACATCTGTTGCCAGGACTGATGCCCCACCACCATTTCCTATCATTGCAATGTTTCTATTTTCATTAACCTGTAAATATTGGAGACATTTCAACGCAGTAAACATCTCTTCCATACTATGAACATATAGTGTATTTGTTTGGTTAAAAAGCGCTTTCCATACCTCGTAATCTCCTGCTAAATTGCCGGTATGAGAAGAAACAGATTTGTTTCCTGCTGATGTACGTCCACCCTTTAATATAACTACTGGTTTATTAGGAGTTACTTTAGATAGAGTTTTTGCTAACCGTTTCCCATTTTTAACACTTTCTACATATAATCCAATAACTTTTGTATCAGAATCATCCAGCAAATATTCAATGAAATCACTATGATCTAAATCTATACAATTACCAACAGATATAACTTTACTGTAATAAATGTCGTGAGTGTCTCCATTACTAACAACATCATGAGCAATTCCACCACTCTGTGAAACAAAAGCTATAGATCCCTTAACTGGATTTTTACTATCGGTAAATGTAATTCCACCGGAAGGACAATAAGTACCTATACAATTAGGGCCTATTATTCTCATGCCATATTGTTTTGCAACAGAGAGCATGTCTTGTTCTATTTTTTTTCCGTGCTCACCAAATTCACCAAATCCCGCGGAGTAAATTTGCGCTACTTTAACTCCTTTTTCAGCACATTCCTTTACAACCTTGAGTACATGTTTAGTAGGCAATATTATGACTGCACGGTCAACTTCATCTGGGATATCCAAAACACTTTTATATGCCTTATAACCTTGTACTTTCTCTTCATTTGGGTTGACAGGGAATATGTTTCCTGAATAACCAAAATCATTAACTTTTCTTAAATCAGCAGCACCTAATTTTGACATATTATTTGAAGCACCTATAATAGCAATTGATTTTGGCTTAAAAGCAGCATCTAAAGCTTCTTTTGTGTTTGTCATCGGCTCCTCCTTTTGACCTTTTAGTCATCACATATTAAAATTTATTTTATATAGTGAAACAATGTAGAATAACAAGGATCGTACTATTTTAAGTGACAGTAATGGAAGGTGATAAATGTACCTTGATAATTTCGGTATACTATTGAAGTTACAAATTACCCTAATTTCGTGAAGATCTATAAAAATGCCTACGTAAGAATGAGCGGAAAGAATTAATGTGGTTCGGATACCCAATCTAAAAACTATCGGAATCGGAATTTGAATAAAATCCTTAAAGAAAAAGCTCTGCAGAAAAATAAATTAAGATGAATTTTGTTGAACGTAAGGAACTCTCTACAAAATAAATCTATTCCGTAATACGGTCCATGCACTCCTTTGTCCCTTTGGTGAATGTATAATTCTTTTGTCTTCCATTATCTATTTTCTGTCGTAGAAAAATGTTCATTGTTCCGAAGTAAGTGCAAAAACTCTTCAGATATTAACGATAACGTTTTTCTTTTTTTATATGCTATATAAAAATGTCTGCTCAATTCAACATTTTTAATTGGATATGTTTCAAATAAATCTAGGGATAATTCTTTTTCTATGGCATGTTTTGATATTATAGATACTCCTAAACCAGCTTCTACAGCTGCTTTTACGGATTCGGTACTTCCTAATTCAAGGACAACATTTAAATCTTCTGATGATACTCCCATTTTTCCGAGATATTGATGTAGTACAGAACGTGTTCCTGAACCTCTTTCTCTAAGCACAAGAGGGGTAGAGCATAATTCTTCTACCGTAATAATTTTTTTTGAGTTAGTAAAAAAATCTTTTTTAGCCACTAATAGAAGTTCATCAGACATAAAAGGTTCCATGTGTAAAAGAGGTTCATCCAACCAAGCTTCAATAAGGCCAATCTCCAATTCACTATTTCTAATCAATTCTACAATGTGTTGGCTATTTATAATTTCCGTATTTAATTCAACTTTTGGATATTTCATTTTGAATTCATAAAGTAACGATGGAAGGATACTTTCACCGATTGTCAAACTGCTAGCAATCACTAATTTACCATGTAATTCTCCCATTAGTTGATCAATTTCATTTTGTGCCCGAACCTGCGTATCCAGAATATTTTTGGCATAAGGATATAGTAAATTAGCTGCTGGTGTAGCTTCCACATGTTTTTTAGTCCGTTCAAATAAATTCGCATTTATGGCATTTTCAAGAGCCTGAATGTGAGAAGTTACCGTAGGTTGTGATAAATAAAGGATGCGAGCAGCTTCCGAAAAGCTTTTCTGCTCCACAACAACTATAAATGTTTCTAAATGATCATGGTTCATGATATACCCACTCTCTCGTAATAAACAAACAAGGTTAGCAATATCCACGTCACAATGATGTCATATCAAGTTTAAATGTGAATTCTTGCATAGAAGAGTAAAGTGTAGATCAAATTTAATACGCAATAAATCCACCTAGTAAATAAACCATCAGCAAGCTAATACCAGTTACTGTAAGGGCAGCTACCATACCAATATAAAAGGGTCTAACTCCAAGGGTTTTAAACATCCTAAGGTTTGTAGATAATCCTACAGCAGCCATGGCAATTCCAAGTAAATATTCAGAACCGAATGTGTTAAGAGATTCCCAAACCATCTGCCATTGATCCGGTGATAAAATGCCAAAGGCTAATTGATACTCTTGCACACCAGAATCACCAATTGTACGGACTATAGCCATCAGGAGAAAACCTATGACAAACAAGGGGATTAGTTGATACCACTTTTTCCTTTCTTGACCATCTGTGGAAGATCGGTTTGATGTCTTCAAATAGTAATAAGACATGAGCGGCACGACAGCTATCAGTAGAGTATTTCTTGTAAGCTTAGATATTGTGGCAACATCAACAACTTCATTAGACTGAAATATTTGGTTATAAATTAACGAAGCACCAGCTACCTGAGCCGTTTCATGAATAGCAGTTCCTAAAAACAAGCCAGCACGCACCGGATCGTCAGAAAAAAACCAATGTGCCAAATACGGGTATAGAAACATAGCTATTATTCCAAAGATTGTAATGCTTCCAATCGAATAAGTAATTTCTTCTTTATTAGCTTTGATTCCTGGTGCTGTACCTACAATTGCCGTAACCCCGCATATCCCTGTACCTACGGCCGTTAACGTTCCGAGTCGATGGGATTGATTTAATTTTGCAGTGATCCAGATCGTTACAAATAGACCTGTTATAACGCAAATCAAAATGATTGGAATACCCCAAGCTCCAAGTGTAATCACATCTAAAAAACTTAAACGTATACCTAATAGGATAATTCCAGCCTTTAAAACAATTTTGACTGAAAAATTTACACCTTTTTGGAAATCGTCGTGTAGACCGATCACATTTCTTATTAATATCCCCATGATAATCGCTACAAATATCGAGGAAATCGGACTACTTCCGCCATCTAAGATTCCTTGGAAATAATTAATAACAACTCCTAGCCATTTTGCAATGTACAATGATGCTGCCATTACTACAAGACAAAGGGTTAGCCCCGGCAATAACTGTGATATCTTTCGAATGCTTTTATGCATACTGTTCTCTCCCGACATAATTAAGGTTCTCTTTCTAATTGTAAAAGAAAGAAGAAAGTTGTGGTTATCGGGATATCAGAACACTCTTATTATAAAAATAAATAAGAGCATTAATAAGGATACGATTCATAAAAAAACCGTTATGCAGTTCTTGCTGTATTTCATTCTCTAAAGAAGCACCGTTTTTCTATTACTATGATTACTCATTTAGTAGAACCTCCAGGACTTCGTCGCAAAGATTAAAAACAGTAGGTCAAGTAGGACTGATCTGAAAGCTGTAAGCCATAATTATAATAAAATGGATCCCAAAATCTCTCCGAAATTAGTGGACAGGTATTAATAAATTTCTTTCCTGTGTCGTTTATATTTCATCCTCAAACACCCAGAATTTAACATGAAGGAAAAAATTAAAACTATCCACAAAACGCTTAGAAACATCGTCAACAAATACAGGTAAATATTAAAAATTGGGATGAAGTTTAGAGTGTATTTATGATCTTATAAGAATGTGCTGCGCGATCACTATTTTATTCTCTCTTTATTCACTTGCCAATAACTCTTTGCTTTGACTTAATTAAAACATGTTATATTGTGTTAAAGAGTTTTTTTGATATAAGGAATTAATATATCACATGTCGCCCATAATCCAGCAATAAAACGATAAGCAGGGCCATGTGAAGTAGCTGCTGCAGGACCAGTAAAAAATAAATTGGGAACAGTTGACTCAAAGTATTCATTAAGCACAGGATCACCCGAATCATTAATTGCTATATTTTGGTGAATTGAGTTCAAAAAAGAGATGTTATTAACAGAAAAACGAAAGCCAGTTGCTGCAATAACATGATCAACAATTAAAGAGGTTTGGTCATTCAATTTAACATGCACTTTGTTATCATGTGTTTTTAACACATATGTAATAAAGGTATTTGGTCTTTGTTTGACTTTCCCTTCCACTAGGGGAACCAAAAAGTCAGAAACAGTTGCTTTCTCCAATTCTTTCTTTATTTTATCTTGATATTGCTTTGAAAAATAATAAAACCTTCTAGATATTTCTTGTTGTTTTGCATTCATATTTTTTTGTGGTTTTAAACGTTCTGATCTTCTGTATACAAGTTCTACCTCTGCATTAGCCTGATGTAATAGCGCCGCTGTTTCCCAAGCACTTTGCCCTCCTCCCACTACTAATACATGCTGACCAACAAACTCATCAAAAGTAGTGTAATCAGATGAATGCGTAACTAAATTTTTCTTAGATACGTACAATTCATTTGGGATATACTGAGCATTTGTTAAACCTACGGCAACTATAACTTTTTTAGCTTTATAAGAATTACCATTTTCAGTTTGTACAATATAAAAACCATCAGTAGATATGACATTCGTGATTAATGCTTTTTCAATATCTATATCAGTTTTTTTAATAAACCAAAAAGCGTAATCAACGAATACATTACGAGAAAGAGGATAAAATAAATCTATCCCTTTTTCTAGCTGATAATTTTTCAAAGTATATTCATTATGCCTATCAGATAATCCTGTATATTCTAAGGAGGTACGCACATACATATTTGGGGGGATTTTAGAAGCCCAAAAATCCATCGGATAGCCAAAAACCTTATAATTTATGTTTGATTCTTTTGCATGAGCAGCAAGCGATAAACCATATGGTCCAGCACCTATTATGGCTAAATCTATCATTTAAGTTCAACCTTTCGAAATCAATATATATTGATATACATAAACTACAAGAAATTTTCATATTGACTCTGAAGCTCTCACAAGGGTTTAAGATTTCAAGCAGTGTTAGCTAAATTCATAAATATATCATGTCCCGCTTGCAGTTTCATCATCGTTGTGTTTTCTTTTATATCCTTTTCTTAACGAGGTATATGATATTACTATAATAATTAATAAAATAAGAATAACCAGAACGAGTGAAAATGGTCTTGTGAGAAAAATCAAATAATCCCCATCTGAAATGAGCAAAGATCTACGTAAACTTTCTTCAACTATTGGGCTTAAAATAAAGGCTAATATAAATGATGGTAACGAAAAATCAAGTTTCAATAAAAAGTAAAAAGCAACCCCAATTAACAATGCCACCCAAAGATCAAAAATTAAATAATTCGATACGAAAGCTCCTGTAAGTGCTAAAATGAGTATAATAGGAATTAAGTAATGATTTGGTACAGTTAATACTCGTGAAAACAAGGGTGTCACTAATTTACCTAAGATGAACATAGATATTGTTGTAAACAAAAAACCATAAAATATCCCATACACTAAATCTGTATCAGATGCAAAGAGAGAAGGTCCAGGCTGAATGCCGTGTATAATAAACGCTCCCATAATAATAGCAATTGCAGGTGAAGCAGGAATTCCCAGCGTCAGCATTGGAAGCATAGAGCCTCCAACTGTAGCGTTATTTGCAGCTTCTGGCCCAGCTATCCCTTCTGGGTTTCCTTTGCCAAATTTAGATTTTCTTTTAGAAGCTTTTTTTACAAAAGTGTAAGCGAACCATGAAGAGGGACCAGCTCCCATGCCTGGAATAAGCCCAACAATAGCGCCAGTGATTGAACCAATACCGATAGGTTTCGCTACTCCTCTGAATTCTTTTAATGTTATTTTAGTTTTAAGGCCTTTCACGTCCGTGATATAATTTACATTAAGTTCTTCACTTATCATTATAAATATTTGCGAAAAAGCAAAAACACCAACTAACACTGCTATCAAATCTAGCCCTTCCATCAACTCATTCTGTCCTAATGTAAACCTCGGAGCACTTGTTAAAATGTCAACCCCTACTGTACCAGCCATTAATCCCAATACAACAGATATCATACTCTTTGTAACATCCCGAGAACTTAACCCGCCAACAACAATCAAACCAATAAGGGCGACTAAGAAAAATTCAGGATCTGACAAATTTAATGCAAAATCTGCTAAAGGTACTGAGAAGAAGAGCAGCATCAAACCACCTGCTAAACCACCAATCGAACTAGCAATTAGCGAGTATGCTAGTGCATGTCCTGGAGAGCTTTTTTTAGCCAATGAGTGACCGTCTAAAACTGTCGGTGCGGCTGATGGCGTTCCTGGTATCCCAATTACAATAGCTGAAATTGATCCTCCGTATTCAGAACCCTGAAATGCAGCAAGTAAAAGTAATATTGAAGCTAAGGGATCCATTGCAAATGTGAAAGGCAGGAGTAAAACAACTGTGACTGTTGAACCAAGCCCTGGTATAGCACCTATTAATAAACCTGCAAAAGTTCCAAATAATATTGCAGAAATAGTTTCAAATGTGAATAAGTTTAATAAATCAAAACCAAATAATTCCATTTTTCCACCTCTTTAACTTAAAGTCCCACACCCAATATAAAATCAAATACAAAATAGATTGAAATGGTTACACTTATAGACCAGATAATATTTATAAAGATAACTTTTTTTGAAAGCGAATTCATACGAAAAAGAGTGAATAAAATAAATAAGAAAAATATGGAAACAATATAATATCCAATAAATTCCCATCCTAGTATAAAAGCAACGATTAAACATAAAACCCCAAAAAGTAGCATTTTATTCGGCATTTCAATTTTTTTATCTTCTTTTTTTACAGTTTGTATAACACTTATAATGCATAGAAGGATTAATAGAATAGATAATATAATTGGAAAGTAATGTGGACCTATCCCAGATTCTTGATCCCTAAAATTTATAGCTGATACGCCATAACTAATTGCCAATATAAATAGAAGAATTAAAGAAACATATGTTCCTTTATTAGCGCTCATTACTTAATTAAACCCCCTTTTTATAAAAAAACTGTTCAAAATTTTAAATGGTATACAATTTTTACCTTATTATTCTTTTAAATAGTTCGATACCTTTTGTAATTATTTACCTACATGAGTTGTGAATATTTTCCCATACTCCACCATATATTAAATTCACTTTTCAAATCGCCAAAAATAGGGGAAGGTATGACATAATCATCAGATATTCATTGGATATGGCTTAAAAAGTTCCGTGGTTTACAATGTTTTACGCTACCGTAGCTGACCATATGTCAGGAAATTTAAAATCAATAAGAACCCGCAACAAGTCTTGACTGCTATCACACCCAACTTTAAAATCCAATTCAGGATCACATCACAAATCTCATATAAAATTCATGTGTTCAACATCAATCGTTTAGATTCGGACACCTTACTGGGTAAAAAGTTCAGTAAGCACTTTTCTTACAATAATGAATAAATCAGTACCTAAACAGCGGTGTGCTTATTGGTCTTGCCGGCATTCTACGAACGCCAGTACTATAGGGAGTTTTCTCTAGAAGTTATACGTCGGTTACCTCCAAGTGCAAGAGTTTTTACCATATATTATGTAAAAACCCTTGCACATTCTCCATTTGTTAATGGCGGGATTTGGTAACCACACACTCTAGCCCATAGGATTTCCGAGTATCAGGCATCATTTGGATACAAAGATACTCGTTCGTTTTTAGTACTTTGTCTTTCTTCTACTCAATTTGACCTGCTTCCCTCAAAAGCTCTTCATGTTCAAAATAATCTTCTTCAAGATTTTGTCCGAATTCCTCACCAGTACCATAAGAAATATCATAATGTAAATCTAATAGTTGTTCTTGCACTTCAGGATCCTCTAATGTTTGTTCGAAGGCGTCATGTAATGTATCTACTATTTCCTGTGGTACCCCCTCGGGTGCTACTATTCCAATATAAGCCTCTGTCGAAGTATCGATCCCACCTTCTTCTAATGTAGGAACACCCTCATTCATTTCACTTGTTTCTTCTGAAAATTGAACTAATGTATTTACTTGGTCTGCATCCACATTCCCCTGAAATGTAGATACTGCGTCTACTTCACCACCTAAAGCTGCTGTAACAGCATCACCACCGCTTTCGTATGGGATAGCTTCTGCTTCAAGCTCAGCTTCTGAAAGAAAAGATAACATTGCAATGTCAGATATACTGCCATTACCAGGTGTAGAATAAGTGAAATCACCCGGATTTTCTTCCATAAACTCTAATAAGTCATCGAAATCTTCCAACTCAGAATCATGATTAGCCATAAGTACTTGAGGTATATCGACCAATTGAATAATAGGTTCAAAGCTATCGTAATCATACTCAGTATCAGATAAATGTGGTTGAGTGGTAATAGGGCTATTTGAAGCAAATCCTATCGTGTAACCGTCAGGCTCAGCATTTTGAATAGCTGTCATCCCAACAGTAGTCTGACCACCAGGTCTGTTATCTACAATAACATTTTGGTTATTCGGCAAGTTTTCACTTAAATGACTCTCAAAAATTCTCGCTGCCGTGTCCGTACTACCTCCAGGTGCAAAAGGAGTTATTATTTCAATTGTATCTGATGGATAATCATCTTCTGGTGAACTTGATGATTGTGAACAACCTGATATTATTACTGTACAAGCAAAAAACAAGATCCATGTTCTTTTTTTCACTTTAATACCTCCAATTTAAAATGATAGTATCCTAATACTCTATTCCAGAAATTCCTTCCCTGGTTCGGTTTACCATTCGGTGAGTGTAAACGGAAATTGTTTGGTTAGTAAGGTGAGCATTTCAGCCATTGTACCGGAAAAAGGGGTTGCTTCCCATTTTCCGCGATGATTGCTCATGCTTAGTTCATACGTCTGATCATTGAATCGTGTCAATCTCGCGCGATTGACCTTTTCTCCGTCTTCCTCAGAATAGATAACAAGATGAGGGCCATGCGTTCGAACATTAAGGTGGGTAAACCCTTGCTCATGAAGGGCATCCTTAAGCGTTGACTTGGCTGCACTCATGATAGGTTCAACCATTTAAGCCGCCTCCTTTTCCGCATTTTGCATAGGATAGCCTTTAAACATCCATTCGAATGGGTGGCCATCGGTTTCATTCCAGCGATGAATGAAAGCCATGACCTTTTCAGCCAAATCTTGGACAGAATGAAAACTGGCATGTTTCAAACAGCGTCTTTGCAAGATGGAAAAGAAAATGTCGATTTGATTCATCCACGACGCATGAATCGGCGTATAGACAAATGTGAATGTGTTGGCGTGGCCTTGGTTGAAGGTTGTCCACCGTTGACTTGGTCCGTCATAATGGATGTTGAGATTATCCCAGATCACAGTGATGTTGGTGTCATCTTGGTAATGCTCGGCCAGATCTTCCATAAAGGCTTGAATATCTTCCGCTTTCCGTCCGGAACGGCATTGAGCAAATACTTCCCCGGTTTGAATATCGAAACTGGCGAATAACGATTGCGTCCCGTGACGCATGTATTCATGTTCGAACCGTCCGGTGACGCCAGGTTTTGGACGTTTCGTTTCATATTTTCGCTCCAGGGCTTGTATCCCCGTTTTCTCGTCGATACAAAGCACGCGGGTATCTGCGGGCGGATTCAAGTATAAAGACACGATCGAATTCACTTTTTCCTTGAAGTGTGGATCCTTGCTGTGAAGCCACATTTGGAACTTGTGCGGTTTGAGATCATTGTGGATCAACGTTCGATGGATACTCGAACGGCTCATGGGTTTCAAATCGTGTTCAGCTTCGATGGTTTCTACCAATAGATCGAGCGTCCATTGAGGGCGTTCCCCAAACCCGTAATGTTTGGGGGCGTCGCAGGCGATCGCGATGACTTCACACCGTTCTTCGATCGTATATGTCGGCGGTGCACCAGGCCGGGGTTGATCACGCAAGCCCTCAACACCATCAGACATAAACCGATCTCGCCATTTACGTACCGTCTTTTTCGATGTCTGTTGCTGGCGTGCCACCTTAGCTATGCTTTGGCCCAGAACAGCTAGAGACCAAATGATTTGAGCGCGGAATTGAATACGAACCTCGGTCTTTCCACTGCGAAGGAGGTTGGCTAATTTTTGGCGTTGTTCGGTACTCGCGTCAAACGTAAATAACAACTTTATGGGCCCCTCTCCCAGATGGTATTTTCTACTCATGTGGTAAAATCAACCATCGAGAAGAGTCAAATAACACCAATTTTTGATATCATTTCCGAACTTTTATTCTGGGAAAGAATTTATGATACGTTGTACTAGTGCATTATTAACGATTATATATTAACTCATATATAAGGTATCGTCTGATATGTTATTTCCTTAATTCTTCATTATCTTGGCCTAATAACGGTGGGGGTGATAGTTTATAGGAATTGTAACTGCTAAAACGAAATGGATTATTTATGGCACGTATGGTCCCGGATTTCTGGTGTTCTAATTTTAATTCCATGTTCCTTTCAATAAAATGTTTATCTTCTAACACGTCAGCAAGTGTATTAATAGGTGCACTAGGGACTCCGTGTTCGTTAAACTTTTTCACCCAATAAGAGCTTGTATGCTTTAAGAATATAGGTGTTAATATCTTACGTAATTCATCTCTATTTAGTATCCTTGCTTCATTTGTTTTAAACCGATCATCATACTCAAATTCCAATATACCCACTACTTCACAAAATTTAGGCCATAATATATCACTGCCCCCCATAATTTGAATAAATTTCCCATCGGAACAAAGGTAATTGCCTGTAGGGCTCCTTCCTGGATTTTCAGATCCTCCTCGTTCAGGCAAATTCCCGACTGCAAGATATTCCGCTGCATTTGTGGAATATAAACTTAATAGAGAATCGGCCAATGATAAATCTATATGATTTCCTAATCCACTTCTTTCACGAGCATACAAAGATACCAATATTGATGATAGCGCATACAAAGAACCGGTTAAATCACCAAACATTAACCCACTTCTAAGTGGCGATTCGCCAGGATTTCCTGTAATAGCCATGACACCAGTAATAGCTTGAACTATAGAGTCATATGCCTTACGATCCTTGTAGAGGCCTTGTTGTCCAAATCCTGATATGGAGCAATAAATTATTTTTTCATTTATCTCTTTAACTGATGAGTAATCCAGTTGAAGCTTTTCCATTGTTCCAGGCGTAAAGTTTTCCACGATCACGTCTGCTTCCTTAATCAGATTATACACTTTTTCCTTTTCAGAAGAGTTTTTTAAATTAATTTCCACACTTTTTTTATTTCGATTCATTGGATAAAAGTAATCTTCGTCTTCCTTAGTTCGTCCAGCATAAGTGCGTACGTTCCTGTTTTCGTCACCGATATCTGGTTTTTCTATTTTAATCACTTCCGCACCGAGATCACCTAAAAGCATCGTGCAAAAGGGTCCTGATAACACCCTCGAGAAGTCAACAATTTTAATATTCTCTAAAGGATATCTTTTTTTAGTAGAATTCAAATTATCAATTGTTAAATTATTTGCCTTCACATTCATCCCCCTCGTTATTTTTCCGCATATTCTTCTGCCCGTTTTTTTCCTAACATATTGCAATCAATGAGTAACAACTACTCTAATTAGAGCCTTCCCCTTTATAATTTATAGCCCTGTTGGCCAATTTTTTAGTAAATGTTGGCCTACCCCATTATTTTTCTTCTGGGAATAAACCTCTAAAATACGCTTTAAATAATCCCGGGTTTCTCTTGGATCAATGACATCTTTTGCCCCATAAACGGACGCCAAATCATAAGCAGAGGTATCTCTGGATGCTTCTTTTATATATTCCTGATATTTATCTGGATCATCTGATTCATTTATGCCATAAACAATTGAGACGCTTGCATGTGGGTCCATAAAACTTACTTCAGACGTCCACCAAGCAACAACTTCATCAGCATTTCCACTCCCTCCCATATTCCGAACAGCCAATCCATAACTTTTTCTCATGATGATCGCTATTTTCGGAACAGTTACGAGCGCTAAAGCATTTAGCCAATTAATGGCTTTTCCCGGCATACTGTTCCGTTCTGACTCTACCCCCACTTGGAATCCAGGCTGATCAGCCATCATAACAATCGGAATGTTATAGGAATCACAGTGAACTAGGAAACTGATGGCCTTATCAGCCGCATCTGCGTCAATGACTCCTCCTTTAAACATTGGATTATTAGCTATAATACCTACGCTTTTTCCATCTATTCTTGCAAGAGCTGTAACCAAACTTTTACCAAAACGATCTTTCATTTCAAAGTAACTATCCTTATCTACGATACACTGAATCACTTTACGCACATCAAAAACTTGCTTTTGCGATTCAGGAATCAGATCAAGAATATTATTTACAGAATCATCAGAACCTGCTGGAACAGACTTGCGCGGGGGAGGTTCATTGCAATGGCTAGGAAGATAACTTAGATATTTTTTTATAGCATCCAAAGCTTCTTCATCGCTGTCAACTGCAAGATCAACCATACCAGTTACTTCAGTATGTAGTTTCCACCCACCCAATTCTTCATAATCAACATCCTTTTTTGTTGCCAATTCAACTAGACGAGGACTGGAAATAGCCAGGCAAGCCCCTTTTTTCATAACAGTAAAGTCTGACATTATTGAATACCAAGTCGCATTACCAAAGCTGTTACCCAAACAGGCGGCAGCCCAAGGAACCTCACGCAGACGCATATATTGACCAGGGTCGTTATTAATACCAATAATATTTCGTGCCCCCATTATGTCAGGCATACGTGCTCCACTGGATTCACCAAGAAATATAGCAGGGAAACCATTATCTTTCGAAACGTTTTTTATATATTCCATTTTCCTGCCATTAACCTGACTGCTAGAAGCTCCCTTTACGGTAAAATCATTCGAAACTACCCCTACATCGCGCCCATTAATTTTCCCAAATCCCGCAACCTTTCCATCAGCTGGCGTTTTTTCCCTATCCTGAGCTAATATTGAAGTTGCAAAAAGACCTGATTCATAAAAGCTATCTGAATCCAAGAGGTAATCAATTCTCTCGCGGGCATTCATAATACCCTCTTTGCGTCTACGTGATAATTTCTCTTCTCCCCCCATTGACTTTGCTTTCATTTTTCGTTCTTCATGTTCTTTAACATTTTTTTCAAATTTCATAAAAAACCCCCTATAAAATATTATTGTGTGCTAAAAGACATTTGTGCTGCTAGCACACATACGTCTTTTTAAAACTATATGGACGTCAATTTTGTATTGTTAACTATTTTACTCTATGAATACAAGAAAAGTAAAATGAGTATTTATCATACATACATGATTACAAGTCATGTATTAGAGGTTTTAATATAAATGCTAAGTGCTATTATGCGAAGTTTTAACAAAGGGCTGGGACAACTAACCAAAAGAATATAAAAATGAATCCAACCATTCTTTGATGATATCGGAACCATTTTTCGTTGGGTGGGTTGATCTTCGTTATCTATCGGTTAATTTATATGCTTGTCGTTATGCTCCTTCCATTTTATCGCCATGAATACTAATTCGTTTCCTTCCTTCCCGCGGACAAACGAATGAAGCCCAACCATACTTTAGCCTTCAGTTCATGTATGAACAGAGGATAGGGATAAAATAAAGACCTCTTCTATAACTTAAAAATTATTGGGATATTTGATCACGTTTGTATTAAGGTATATACGAATATTTTCTCATGATGCTACATTCTCAACAATGTGTGCTACCATTTTTTTCGTAAGTAAAGAACCAAGGGTATAGAAGTTGCGATAAAAAATGCAACAAACAAATAAGATTCTTGGATGGCTCGCTCACCAGCTTCAATCCATCCATTACTATCTAAATGAAGGGCACGCCGATACTCAAAAAATATTGATAAAAATACAACACAAATAACTTTCATTAGTTGTCGAGAAAGATTATTGAATGCTGATCCGGAAGATACATACTCTTCATTTAGGGCGTTTAATCCACTAGTAGAAGCCGGGGTATTAATCATTCCATTACCGATGCCCTGTAAAGCGAGCAAGGTAGCAAGAAAGCCTAAACTAATTTCTCCTATCGAAAAACCAATCACAAAAGTTAGAACGGTTGTAATCAACACTCCTAGTAAAATCACAATGTACGGCCCTTTTTTATCAAGAATTTTTCCACCAATAGTCATAGAAAGCCCCATAGCTAATGCTTGTGGAAAAAGTATAAATCCTGCATAAAGGGGTGGAAGCCCATAAATATCTTGAATTAAAATAGGGATCAGTAACAAAATAGAAAACATAGCTAAGATATTAAAAGAAATCAAAACTAAGCTTCCACTAAAGACAAAGTTATTTAATATTCGTATGTTTAAGAGTGGTTGATCAATACGTAACTCCTGCCATATGAATAATAAAAGGGCAGCAACTCCCAAAGTTATAATGGTATATGCTGATATTGCATATAATTGATTTTGCAAAAAATTAATTCCAATCATAAGAAAGGCGAGCCCTAAACTTATATATATAAATCCTATCCAATCAAAATGAACTTTAATTGACTTTTCATCTTTTTGCAGAAAAAAAATTCCCGCCAAAGCAGCTACTAGTGCTGTAGGTATATTTATATAAAAAAGCATTTCCCAAGTAAAGAATTCTAATAAAATGCCTCCAATAGTTGGTCCTATGGTTGGGGCTCCCGTAGCTCCAACCCCCCAAATACCTAACGCTAACCCTCGTTCATTTTTAGGGAAATGTTCAAAAATCAGTATCATTGAAAGTGGCATAACCAAACCGCCACCTAATCCTTGAATAAAACGAAAAATGATCAAGCTAGCAAAATCCCAGGCAAGAGAGCCAAAAAAAGAACCTAGTAAAAAAATAAATGTTCCTAATAAAAATATTTTTTTTCTGCCAACTCTTTTTCTTAAGTAATTAGAAAGAGTCATGACTATTACCATACCCAATGAAAATGCAGTGATTATCCACTGTCCTTCGACGGCAGTAATCTGATACATATCCATAAAAAAAGGAAGGGAAACATTCATCAAGCTATTGTTAAGAATAACCATAAAACCGCTAAGGACTGTAGAAAGCAATACTCCCCACTTATTAACCTGTTTATTTATCTTATTATCGATCAAGAGGAACCTCTCCTGGGAATTGTGAAATACCTTCCTCCAAGACACAATAATGCTATCGCATGTGACAGTTTCACCATGCCCATGGCAAGCAAATCACTATAACGTCTTTGAAGAAGGTATTTCGAAGACTAATAAATATAATATTATTTCAAAGATTATTGATACCCTATATTTCTCACGGAAAGGAAGCTATGCCCATTGTTTCTACGAATGATTACGTATCTTTTAAACTTATTACTAACCGGATGATTATGAATCATTTCCACAAAATAGGATTCACCTAAAATTACCTGTATGCATCAGAAGAAAATCAATATTTGTAAAACCCTTCTCCCGATTTGCGGCCTAATTTACCGGCCTTTACATACTTGATGAGCAGCGGGCAAGGGCGGTATTTTTCTCCTAAAGTTTCATATAAATAGTTCATATTCCGAAAGCGACTATCGAGGCCGACGAGGTCTGCCAGTTCAAGTGGGCCCATCGGATGATTTAAGCCGAGCTTGAGGGCCTTGTCGATGTCCTTGGCTGATGCTACGCCTTCCATGTACATATTCATCGCTTCATTTCCGATTAAGCAGTTCATGCGGCTCGTCACAAAGCCCGGAAATTCATTGACTTCCACTGTTTCCTTGTTCATTTTCTCTCCAAGATCCTGCACGATTTGAACCGTGTCCTCGGACGTATCCAGTCCTTTAATGAGTTCTATCAACTTCATTTTATGAACAGGATTGAAAAAATGCATGGCGATGACTTTGTCAGGGCGGTTCGTAGCAGCGCCGATCTCCGTCGGGCTTAGCGTTGATGTATTCGTAGCCAGCACCGTATGTTCGGAACAATATTTATCCAGATTTTGGAAAATATAAACCTTTAATGGAATTTCTTCTAAAACCGCTTCAATGACAACATCCGCTTCGCGGACGGCTTGCTGCAAGTCACTTTCATAACCTATTTGCTGTTTTGCTACTTCTGCTACGTCCACAGCGATAAATCCTTTATCCACACTTTTTTGTAATAGTTCCTCAATGGATGTCTTCGCCTGTTGGAGGTTTCCTTCATCGATATCTTGGATCTGCACCCCGAAACCGCTAAGGGCAGCCGTGTAGGCAATGCCTCTCCCCATCGTTCCGGCTCCAACTACACTGATCTTTTTCATGATGTTCATCCTTTCTACATTTCGAGCATGAGTGCCATGCCCTGACCTCCGCCGACACACAAGGTCGCCACACCCAATCTTTCATCTTTGCGTTTCATTTCATAGAGGAGCGATGTTGTAATACGCGCACCTGTAGCTCCAAGCGGATGTCCCAACGCAATCGCCCCGCCGTTTCTATTCACGGCTTCCTGCGGCAAACCAAGCTCACGGATGACCGCTAGAGACTGGGAAGCAAAGGCTTCGTTCAGTTCCCAAACGCCGATATCTTTTTTGATTTTTCGGTTCTTTGCAAAAGTTTTTCAACGGCAGGAACGGGACCGATGCCCATAATTTCCGGATCAACACCAACGGCCGTCCAGTCGACGATCGTTGCCATTGGTTGAACGCCGAGGTCCTCCGCTTTCTCTTTCGTCATGAGAACGAGCGCTGATGCGCCATCGTTACGTCCGCATGCATTCCCCGCCGTCACCGATCCGTCGAATTTAAACGCCGGTTTCAAGGAGGCGAGTTTCTCCGGCGATGTGTCCCGGGGATATTCATCGACGGAAAACGTGAACGTTTTTTTCCGTTGCTTGACTTCAACAGGCACAATTTCTTCAGCGAATGTTTGATTTTCAAGCGCTTGTTTCGCCCGTTGTTGGCTTTCATAGGCAAATGCATCCTGGTCTTTACGGGAGATATTGTATCGCTCGGCCACATTTTCCGCGGTCGCACCCATGCCAAGCTTGTCCCCATAGATTTCTTTAGGCTGCTGGCCGGCTTCCAGATTGGAATCCACGAGATGCTGCATCCCTTCTCCGTAGCGAGTATTACGCAAATACATGGGAGCCTGGCTCATATTTTCCGTGCCGCCGGCAATCACAACATCCGCCTGTCCAAACAGAATCTGCTGGACACCGGAACCAATCGCCTGCATGCTAGAGGCGCATAGCCGATTGACGGTAAACGCTGGTTTATTTTCCGGAATGCCCGCCCGCAAAGCGGCGACTCGAGCGACGTTCGATGAAGCGGTAGTTTGCCGGACCTCGCCTAAAATAACTTCATCTACTTCCTCATTTTCAATCCCAGCTCTCGATACGGCTTCCTTAATGACGATGCTCCCCAAATGTCCGCTGTCTACGTTCCGAAGGGAGCCGCCGGCTCGTCCCACGGCCGTTCGAACGGCGCTCGCGATCACAATTTCCTTGTTTTGTACGTTCATGTTCTTCACCTTCCCTATTTTCCCTGAAAATCGGTCTTTCTTTTCTCCAGAAAAGCACTCGTGCCTTCGTATTTATCATTAGATTTGAAAGCGACTGCCTGGGCGAGTTTTTCCAATAATTGAGCGCTCTCTAAATTCGAATCCGCTCCCCGGGTTACGACCATCTTCGCGAGGCGAACGGCGAGAGGCCCTTTGGTGGAAATATCAGTGGTGATTTCCTGCCCTTTATCTTCGAGTTCTTCCGGAGCACTCACATCATTAACGAGACCGATGCGGTGCGCTTCATCGGTATCGATCAATTCTCCACACAAAATCATTTCCACGGCTTTCCCCTTTCCGACCAAACGGGACAAGCGCTGCGTGCCGCCCGCACCGGGAATAATGCCCAAATTCAATTCCGGAAGATCGATCTTCGCCTTCGCGCTTGCCACCCGGATATCACAGGCCAAAGCGAGCTCACAACCGCCGCCGGCCGCAACCCCGTTAAATCGTCGGTTTTTCAAAGTCTGCCAGTTTGTCATACACAGCCTGCATCCCCGGAGACAGGGCATCGACGGCTTCTTTGTCCCGAAGTTGTTTGATATCCGCCCCTGCTGCAAATGCTTTCTCGCCGGCACCTGTGAAAATAATACCATCGACGTCTACGCGCTGGGCTACTTCATCGAGAGCGTTCTCCATCTCCTCCAATACCTGCGCGTTGAGGGCATTGCGGACTTCCGGGCGGTTAATCGTCATCGTTGCCCATCGCTTGTCTACATTTGCTTTAATGAGTTCATTCATGGAACGCACCTTCCCTTATTCAATTTCTAATATGGTCTCACCTTCATCAACAAAATCCCCTTCTCCTTTAAGAACCATTTTTACCTGCCCACCGGCTACGGACTCTATCGGGATTTCCATTTTCATGGATTCAAGAATCGCTACTTCCTCGCCTGTTTCTACTTGATCCCCTTGCTTCTTTAATAATTTCCACAAGTTCCCTGCCATACTTACTTCAATCTTTGCCATGATTATTGGTCTCCTTTCTTAATTTTAAAAATGTTCGTTAATAAAATGAATCGTGACATTGCCAGCCGTATATTCAGGATGTTTCGATACTTCACGTAAAAACGAGAGATTCGTCTTGAGCCCTCTTATGTCGCATTCATCTAATGTTTTTTCTAGGCGGTCAATGGCCTCTTCACGTGACTTACCATATACAATTAGTTTTGCAAGCAAGGGGTCATAATGCGGAGTAATTTCAGTTCCGCTGCGTACACCGGTATCAAGGCGAATATATTCGGATTCAGGCACGTGAAAGTCATCAATCGTTCCCGGTGATGGAAAAAAGGTCTTCGGGTCTTCGGCATAGATTCGCGTTTCAATCGAATGTCCTTTTATTTTTATTTGGGGTTGTTCAACGCTCAGTTTTTCCCCTGCTGCCACTTTCAGCTGTTCCTGGACAATATCGACCCCGGTTACCCATTCTGTGACCGGATGTTCAACTTGGAGTCGCGTGTTCATTTCCAGGAAGTAAAATTCGTCATCCTCAACGAGAAATTCCAGTGTTCCAGCATTTTCATACTTAAGAGACTTTGCGGCCTGAACCGCGGCCTCATGTAATCGGCTTAGCAACTCGTCCGAGAGGCCGATTGCCGGTGCTTCCTCGAAAACTTTTTGGTGTCTGCGCTGAATGGAACAATCCCTCTCGCCAAGATGAATCACGTGTCCATGTTGGTCACCAAGAACCTGCACCTCGATATGACGCGGGACTTCCAGTGCTTTCTCAATATAAAGGGAGCCGGACCCAAAATAGTTTTCGGCTCTGCGTTGATTGCTGTGAAATGCTTTTTTCAGTGCATCTGCATCGTTTACTTTTTCCATACCAATGCCCCCACCGCCTGCTGCTGCTTTTAGCATGACAGGATAACCAATGTCATCGGCAAAAGAAACAGCTTTTTCGGCATCGGCAATCGGGTCGTCAGATCCCGGTATAACAGGAACACCTACCTCTTTCATGCGTTTTCGGGCTAACACTTTATCTCCCATTTGCGCCATCGTTTCAGGGGCAGGACCTATAAAAACTATGCCTTCATTTTTACTTTTTTTTGCAAAATGGGCATTTTCTGATAAGAATCCATATCCTGGATGTATTGCATCTGCTCCTGATTTTTTTGCTATATCAATGATTTTATCAATATTTAAGTAACTTTCGCTAACTTGTGCTTCTCCAACGCAATGCGCTTCATCAGCTTCCATAACATGTGGAGATTCAGCATCAACCTCAGAATAAATAGCTATAGCATGAATGTCTAGTATTTTACATGTGCTGATAATACGGACTGCTATTTCCCCACGATTTGCCACAAGAATTTTTTTAAACATTTTTAACCTCCTAAAGTTATGAGATGTTAGCTTTTAAAGTAGCAAAAGTCTTCCTTTTTATAAAAGAAAACAAAATATCTGGAATCGTCTTTTAGTCTATATCAGAGTGTTCTCTAATCTTACACAAACAGAATAGTTATTTATACCAGTAAACATTTTTAATCATTTATAGGATTTTCATATGTTGATAGGGAAACGCCTTAACTAATAGGCGGGGAACAGTTGCTCCGTTAACTCACGATCATCTTGATTGGAGTTGCATGACACGCCTTCACAATCATTAGAAATAGTAAAGCGAAGGCTACAGAACCTATTAGCGGTATCGATGTTAACCATTGATTCCAAAAAGAAAATAAGAGTTAAATCGCATCCTATGCCTATGTATCCAGCAGTTCCTAACATTGCCAATGACAGTCAAAACCCACACATTCATGACCAAAAATGGGTAAAGATGTTAAACCTACCCTGAGTTTGCTATTCCAGTGAGTATATTATTATATAGATTGATCGAAAGGAATTTAAGCTTATCCGTCAAACCTTTATTTTAAGAAAGGAAATTACTTATAGTGAGCTCAGATTAAAAATTTAAGAACTTAAAAAACTTTAGGTCCTGCGATACAAGAATTCTAGGGAGCCATACACAAATAACTAAAGGTTTCGAGTGTCTTAGGTATCTTGCACGCTACGAATCTATATTGATATAGTTAAAATGATAAGTGTGATCCAATATGCTGAAAAAACTTGAAAAAAACCTACGCCGATATGTGTACGAACGGCACCGAGAACATGTGCCGCTCCTAACATTGTCACTCACATACATTTAAACTTAACTAAAAGAAAACTGCATCACATATTAAAACATCCCCAAGAGAATAAGAATGCATTGTTAATGTTCGTTCTATTTATCATCGCTTTCCATAACAATAGCTATATTTCCTTCTGAAAGCATATCTCCAACTTTAACCCTTATTTCTTTAATAACACCTCCTTCGGATGCTGTTAAAGGAATTTCCATTTTCATTGACTCCATAATCAGTAGCACATCTCCTTCATTAACTCTATCACGCTCTTCCACTTCAATTTTCCAAACACTTCCTGATAAATCTGCCATGACATTTATTAAACTCATTTTATCGCCCCTCATGAGTGATACACTCCTGTTTGAATAAAATCCATTTTAGATTTCTAACCAATATTTTAGACAACTAAAATAAAATACGCTGATATATATTTAGATAAGAATACAAGAAGCCTTTCCTGAAAAAGCATATAATTTATTCGTGAATGGGAACAATTATTCTAACCACGTTTAAGGAGTTCTTAAATTATTACCACTATTAAGGTGAATTGCTTACTTAGCGCATTGTGCGTAACTTCATCCCTACCTGCCTTTTAGTTAATTCATATGCATCTTCTACCCAGTCACTAAGAACGTAGCGTGTTTCCTTAGGTTCTATAATATCTACAACTCCAAATTTTTCAGCAGTACGAAAGGGAGAAGATAAATTCTGATAGTAATACTCAATTTCTTCCTGGCGTTTGTCTGGATTCTCCGCCTGAGATATTTCCTTTTTATAGGCAGCGGCCACACCACCTTCTACAGGTATAGATCCCCATCGGGCTGATGGCCACGCAAAACGATGGTTCAATGATCGACCACTGGGACCATGCTTTGGACCATGGGCTCCACCTCCAACACCAAAAGCTCGTCGTACAATAATGGAGCACCAAGGAATTTCCGCTTGTTCAATTGCTCCTAAGGTACGTATAGCTGAGGTCAACGTTCCGTTACGTTCCGCTTCAATTCCACTCATAACGCCTGGCTGATCTACGAAATTTATAATAGGAATATGGAATGTATCACATAAGTCAACAAATTTTTCAGTTTTATTTGCTGCCTGTAAAGTTAAAGACCCTCCCATGATTTTAGGGTCATTGGCAATAATCCCTACAGTATAACCATTCATTCTTGCTAGACATGTGATTGTTGATCCTCCGAAATGTCTCGAAATTTCAAACAATGTCCCTTCGTCGACTACTGTTTTTAATATCTTTCGCATATCATAGATTTTTCTTTTATTTTTGGGGATAATAGTATTCAATTCATTATTCATTCTATCTGGACTATCATTTGTGGGTTTATACTCAGGAACTTCCCATACATTTTGTGGCATATACGAAAGAAATTGACGAACCTGTCGAAAGGCATCTTCTTCATCTGTTGCTTCATTATTTACCACACCACTTCGAGTATGAACTTGTGTTCCACCCAATTCTTCTTTTGTTACATCATAATTCAAGCCTTGTTTTACAACAGGTGGACCACCAGCAAAAACATGACTAATATCTTTAACCATAACTGAAAAGTGAGAAATTCCGACTTTGATAGCTCCTAATCCAGCACAGGATCCTAATGCTACTCCAACAACAGGAACACGGCCCAATAGTGAGATAGAAGGCCACCTTGAATAACCAGGTATTTTGGTCGCTTGTTGTTGCTCTAACAGTTTTACACTTCCTCCAGCAGTATCGACTAATCGAATAAGCGGTTTATCCATTTCGTTCGCCATTCTTTCAGCATAAACCCATTTGTCTGACACAGTTGACTCAGACGAGCCACCACGAATTGTAAAGTCATCCCCCGATACAACAATTTTTTTTTTGTCAATCCGCGCTGTTCCCATAACAGAATTAGAAGGTGAAAAAGATTCTAAATTACCTTCCTTGTTATATTTTCCTTTGCCTGCAATTTTTCCCAATTCATTAAAGCTATTATATTCTACTAATGCCTTTATACGTTCTCGAACTGTTAGTTTTCCTCTGTTATGTTGAAAATCAATGGAATCGTCTCCTCCCATATTTTCCGCCATTTCTCGCCTGTACCTTAACTCATTTAGTTCTTCTCCCCATTCTTCTTCTGAAGAATTATATCCATTCATTGAAAAGCTCCTCTCTTTAAATTTTTTAAAGATATAGTTTTTTTATGAATTATCCTAGGAAAATTTCCTTATAACTATTGTATACATGATTGCAAGTAATGTAAAATAACGACAAGTCATATATACTTGACCTAAATTCATATCGACACTATAATACATCATCAGTATTGAATTTATTTTAATTTAAATTCGATTTTTAAACAAAAAGTTTCCCCTGTTTCATTTACTCCCGAACGTATGATTATTCGAGTGCGTTTTTTATAGGAACTAATACATTAACCTTCGAAGTCGTAATTAAACGATATATACTGGAGTGATAAAATGAATATTGAACAATTAGAATACATTGTTGAAGTAGCAAAAACACGTTCAATTTCAGTAGCTTCTGTAAATCTTCATGTTTCTCAATCAGGAATTAGCAAGTCTATAACGAACTTAGAACATGAACTAGGCGTAAAAATTTTTACACGATCTCGGATGGGAGCAATACCCACTGAAACTGGACTGAAACTGATAAATAACGCTTATGAAGTACTTATTGGAATACAAAAAATAGAAGAGGAGGCAAAAATTTTAAATGGTGAATTATCACCAGGAAAATTGAAATTAGCGACTATTCCAAGTATGCTAATGACCTATTTACCAAAAACTCTTGCTAATTTTAAAAAAGACTATCCTTATATACAAGTTGAAATTACTGAACAAGGATCCCTAGATATTATTAACGATATAGAACAAAATAATGTTGATATTGGATTAATTGTTTTAATTGAGGAGTGCAAGGATCATCTAAATGGCACATTAGTAGAAACTGAAATAAACGTTTGTGTAAGTAAAAATTCATTATTAGCTTATAACGAAATCATAACCCCTAAAGATTTGGTAAACCAGCCTATAGTTTTATACAACTCACACCTTTGGGAAAGATTTTTTCAAAAACATCTTAGCGGACAAAAAGGGATAAATATTTTATTTTCATCAAATAGCACGGAAGTAATTAAAAAAACGGTCGCAGAAGGGCTATCAATAGGTTTTTCAACAGATTTAGCATTAAAAGGAGATCAATACGTGCAAAAGGGAGATATCGTTCCAATTCCTTTTGTCAATAACGAAGTAGCGATTCGCTCATATGGTTGGATTCATCCTAAAAATAAGCATTTTACACTTGAAGCAAAAAAATTTTTACATTATCTTAAAACACAAATTGTAAAAGGAGATATTTAAGTAATTTTTCTTTTATCACAATATTGATCAAAATGGGTGGGTAACGCTTTTTGTTTATTTGCTCCACTCACAAATAATCTTCCTTTTAGTATCAGTTCTGTCGTATTGAGGGCGATATGAATGACAATGGTGCCTTGATCATTCGGCTCCGCCCCATTATTTGGCTTATTATTTTTTTAAATTCCCTTAATCGGTCTCACCCAACCAGCGAGTTGCGAATGGAAGAGGGTTATAAAATATGATAAGTTGGCACATGATGGTAAATCCTTTGGCGATAGGTGCGATAGGTAGTCAAAATGTTGACATCACTGGTAAAAAACGATGACGGTAATCAAGTACTAATGCTTATTGCAATAAATGTTGTTACATTATATCATATTTCATGCAAAACTAACTGCAAAAGAGATGAAGAACCATAGGAAAGAGCGCCCCCCTCTACATCATCGGAGACGCCTTAATCAGTACTAATTTACTGTGGCTCAATATCGTTAGCTTCGATCTTGATATTGCACACCTTTGAAGAGTGAAATTAGAATGGTATATTGGCTATGATCTAAAATGGCCCATAGTTGATGATTTAAGCAATGATAAGAAACATAACGGGGGGAACCATATCATATTAACGATAGTGGAAAAATAAATTTTATCCATTTTTCCCATCCTATCGGACATGTGCTCTCATTTTATTTTTCCTAAATAACATCATTTCTACGTAGATTTTCTACATATGACTCTTTAAATTCTAATAGACCACAGTAAATTTCTTCGTTATGCTTGCCTACACTTTCTGCTCCGGTAAATTCAACTCTTCCCGGGGTCCGGCTTAATTTCGGAACCACACCGGGCATTGGAAATTCCCCCAAATCTGGGTGCTCTTTATAAATAATCATTTCTCTTTCTTTAAATTGCGGGTCTGCAACCATATCTTTCGCATTATAAATAGGACCCGATGGAACGCCATGCTTTTCCAAAATTTTGAGGCACTTTTCCGCACTCAAAGTTTGCGTCCAAGTTTCAATTAGGTTATCCAATGCTTCCATGTTTTCCGCCCTTGCTAAGTGGGTAGAAAATATTTCATTTTCAGCAAGTTCCGGCTGTCCCATGGCTTGGCATAACCTCTTAAAAACCCCGTCTGCATTGGCGCCGATAACAATATAAATCTCATCTTTTGTTAGGTAAATACTGGATGGTGCAACGCCCGGAAGAATATTGCCCATTCGCTCCCGAATATAATCAACCAGTAAATAATCAGGTATAATACTCTCCATCACTGAAAAGACCGATTCATAGATTGCTGTATCTACGATTTGGCCTTTTCCAGATGTGTTTCGTTCATGTAGAGCGGTAAGTGTACCAATCGTTGCAAATAAAGCAGCTAGAGAATCGCCAATTGAGATACCTATTCTTGAAGGCGGACGGTCCGGAAACCCTGTAACATATCTCAAGCCCCCCATTGCTTCACCAACACTACCAAATCCAGCTCGACTTTTATATGGACCTGTTTGCCCAAAACCAGATGTTCTTGTCATGATAATCTGAGGGTTAATTGCAGAAAGTTCCTCATAAGATAAACCCCATTTTTCCATCGTTCCGGGACGAAAATTTTCAATGATGACATCTGCTTTTTTCACCAATTCTTTGAATATATCTTGCCCTTCTTCAACTCTTAGATTCAAGGTGACTGATTTTTTATTTCTTGACTGGATAGGCCACCATAAACCATGACCATCTTTTTGCTGGCCCCATTGACGCATAGGATCATGTTTATCAGGAGCTTCGACCTTAATAATTTCCGCTCCAAAATCCCCGAGCAAACGACCTGAAAAAGGACCCGCAAGCAAAGTTCCGAGTTCCAGAACTTTAATTCCTTCTAAAGGCATTTTTTTGTTTATTTTAGCCATGACATGCCCTCCACATCCATATGATATATTTTCTATAGGTAATGATTTAGACAAGATTCATATAAAACAGAAGTTACCACTACTACCTCTTCTCCTAATTATTTTCCATATAATGCAGTACTTTTTCTGTTGTAACTACGTCGCCGTATTTTTTATTAATATCAAATAGACTGGCTTCATGCGGTTCTTGCATTCGGTCTCCAACACACTCCTTTGGTATAACTACCTTATAACCATATTGTAATGCGTCCACTGCTGTCGCACGCACACAACCTGATGTGGTAACACCAGTTACAATGACAGTATCAACACCTTGTGTTGTAAGCATAGAGAAGAGGGACGTGCCAAAAAAGGCACTAGCATATTTTTTCATTAACAGCGGTTCCTGCGGATTACGATCTAAATGAGGGTCCACCTGAATCCATTCAGATTCAGATGTCAACACCCGCAAGGACGGAACTTTTTTAATAAATTGCCCACCCTCAGCCTCATTCTCATACACCACTGTCGTAAAAAAAATAGGGTAACTCTTTTTTCTTGCTGATTGCAAAAGTTTTTTCAATTGCATGAGCAAACTTGTGTAGTTAGAACCTAATTCACAATAAGGATCCGTAAATCCTTTGATAACATCAACGACTACAATAGCTGGATGTTGTCCAAATCCACCCTGCTGTGTTATCAACTTGCTCATTCTTTGGATACTCCCGATTTCATAGCGCTCTCAGCATTTGAAACATCCTCATCCGAAAGCCATGCGTCAAAGCTTCTTCGCGTATCTGCAATTTCAGTTCTTAATTTTTCAATCTCAGGAATGGGCCCATTATCAAACAGTTGTGTATTTCCTGATTGCTGATTGGTTAGCTCATTTCTTTTTCTTTCCGTTTCTGCAGGATTTAGCGTTTCGTCTTCATTTATCACAACACCATAACCGTTTAATGCCCGCTCCTTGCTAATTAAACCGCGACGAACTTCTTTAACAACGTGCTCAGCATCACGCTTTAATGGGTCCCCTAAGCCGCCGGAACCGGCAGTAATAAAAATCAGTTGATCTCCCTTAAAAACCGGGACATTTTCAACTTTTGAAGGCAGTTTGACCCGCGAACCATCTTTTTTTCGAATCAATAATTTTTGTGATGGAGCACCATGCTTACCACCTTCCACTCCGAATGGATAGGTATGTGCTCTGTCATCCTGAAAAGTTATATGGCCATCTTCAAGGAACGTGTACGTTTTCTTTATACCATTTCCTCCTCTAAATTCTCCGGATCCGCCGGAGTCTATATTCGCTTGATACTCATTTATTTGTAAGGGATAATATTTTTCCATATACTCAGCAGATACCGCTCGGAACTCCGGCCACCAAGAGTGTCCGTCTACTCCATCACCCATTGGACGTGCAGGTACACCACCATAGAGGATTTCCATCGTTTGAAATGGCATCCCGTTTGAATCTTTTCCGGCATATACGAAGTTCGGGCTGGTTCCGTAACTCCCTGAGACCGAAAACGAATCAAGCGCTTTTGAAAATACACCTTGCAGGACATCAAAATGTCGAGCCATTACGACAAGACGATTGCTTAGAGGTGCTGGATATTCAGGGCGAAGTATCGACCCCTCCGGAATGTTCACGTTAATTACATCGTAATAACCGTCATTAAATACAAGATTGGGCGCATATGCCATAATCAAAAATATTCCGCCAAACATCTTAAACATCTCGGGATTAAGGTAAAAATTGATCGGTCCCTGCACTTGAGGGTCAGAACCAGCCCAGTCAAAATTTAGTACTTCACCGTCGCGGTACATGGTTAATTTTAACTTAACCGGTCCATATCCAAGTCCGTCGTCATCCGCATAATCCTCAAATTCAAATTTTTTACCATCAGGCAAATGAGTACAAATCAAGTCGATGACTCCTGAACGTGTCCGATCCAAGATCGCGTCACATGCTTCCATATAGACATCTTTGCCAAACCGTTGACATAATTCTTTCACGCGTTCAGCACCTACGGTTGTACCGGCAACTAAGGCTTTAATGTCAGCCTCGGCTTGTTCGGGTAAACGTGTATTGTGCGTAAACATTTTCAGTAGTTCTTCATTCAACGTTCCTTCTTTATAAAGCATTACCGGAGGCATACGTATTCCTTCCTCCAAAACGCTCCGGGCACTAATTGGAATACTTCCTTCCGTCTTACCGCCAACATCCATCAAGTTACCCCATTGCGATGAATAGCCGATCAGTTTGTCTTCAAAAAAGATCGGTTTTAATATGAGAAAATCAGGAAGGTGAGAAACCGTACCTTCACACATGTAAGGATCATTCAAAGCAATGACATCGCCGTCTTTCAGGTCAGAAATTTCATAGGATGAATGTTCTAAAATGGTATCAATGGCGCTCCCGAACTGGCCCACGACCATTCTTCCCTTTTTGTCCGTAATTAACGGGAATTGATCTTCCTGTTCTCGAATGATTGGACTCACCGCCGTCGTAACCAGTACACGATCCATCTCATAGCGAATATTTTGTAAAGCGTTTTCAATAATATCCAACGTAATCTGGTCGATGTTATGTTCCCGAACATAATCAGGAAGCGATTGGTTTACGCTCATTATTCAGCAACCTCCTTGTCAATTAAAATATTCCTAAATTCATCAATCTTTCCACGGTATCCTGGCTCAATCACAACTGTACTGTCTTCTTGTAAGATGACAGCCGGCCCAATGACAACTTGGCCTGGTTTTAAATGGTTGCGGTTATACAACGGTGTATCGGTTTCCTTACCGGTAAAATAAACATTTTCTCTTCGTTCTACAGGGGGATCGTTATCTTCTAAGGTCATTTCTTCTTCTGTTAAAGAGACGCCTTCAATCGTTCCTTTTCCAACGACACGAACCGTTGCCATTTCAATTGAAGTGCTTAAATCAAATCCAAATCGTCTTCGATGTTCTTGCTCAAATTGATCCCGTAAAACTTCAAACCCTTTTCCCTCCAGCTCTTCCAAATGCACTTGGCAAGGAATTTGGATATTCTGAAGATAATAACGGCAATCAACGAAAAAATCGAATTGGCGCAAGTTTGCCGGTACGCCTTCATCATCCAGCCACTGGGTTGCTTCCGTTTGAAGTTTTTTCAAAAGTGCCATTAATTCTGACATAGGAGTTTTCTCGGCGATTTTTAAATACGTTACAGCAAATTCGTTCTGAATGTTTGAAGATAGAAACCCAAAGGCACTCATGACACCCGGGGTAGGCGGAATAATGACCGGGAATGCATTAATCAACCCGCCGAGTGCATTGGCATGCATTGGTCCAGCTCCACCAAACGCAACAAGCCCGAATTCTCTTGGATCATAACCTCTTTCCACGCTGACGACACGTAATGCTGAGTGCATGTTTTCATTTGCGATGTCAAGAATCCCTTGCGCAGTCTCTTCAATCGTAAGATCTAGTTCATCAGCAATGGTCTTGACAGCGTTTCTGGCGGCTGATTCGCTGAGTTCAAAATCACCTCCCAATTTTGTATCAGATGGAATGTGATGAAGAACCACATTTGCATCTGTAACCGTTGGTTCTGTCCCCCGTTTCCGTAGCAAGCAGGCCCGGGGTCTGCACCGGCGCTATTCGGTCCGACAAGAAGTGTTCCGGATTTAGAAAGATGAGCAATCGATCCCCCTCCGGCTCCAACGCTGTGAATATCGACTGTTCGAGATTTGAATTCGTGATAACCGATACGAACGTCCCGTTTGACAGTAGCTTCTTTATCAATAACGAGTGAAACATCTGTGGAGGTTCCTCCCATATCAAGGACTAACACATTGGGGACATCGATTAATTCAGAAAGGTACGAAGAACCAACGACACCACCGGAAGGCCCTGAAAATGAAATATCGACAGGGCGTTCAGTCGCGGCTTTAGCGCTCATCGTCCCACCATCAGAACGAACGATGTTTAATTGCCCATCAAATCCTTTTTCAGACTGAGAAGATTCCAAGCGATTTAAATAATTCAGGACTTGAGGGCGCGTGTAAGTATTAATTACGGTGGTAAGCGCCCGTTCATACTCCCCATATTCCGGCACAATGTCGGATGAGATCGACACGGGAAGATCCGGATACATTTCATTAATGAGATTACGAACATACTTTTCATGTTCCGGATTAAGATAAGAGTTTAGAAACGCGATCGCCATCGACTCAACGCCACTTTCCACGAGTTCCTCTATTTGTTCACGGCAAGCCGCCTCGTTTAACGCTTGAGTAACCTCTCCTTGAGCGTTTATTCTTTCATTCATTCCATAGGTGTCGATCAGATCCGCGAGTGGCTCCGGCTTATCTAATGCCATCCATCCGTAAAGGGGGCCCGGCGTCCAGGCACGTGCCAAATGTAAAATATGCTCATGTCCTTTTGTTGTTAAAAACCCAACACGTGCACCCTTTTTTTCCAAAATCATGTTTGTTACGACTGTTGTTCCGTGAAATAAAAGATTTATATCAGAAAACGGGATGTCGGCTTTTTTACACGCCTTTTCCAGACCGTTCATTACGCCTTGAGACTGATTTTCCGGTGTTGACAGCACTTTTTCTATCATAAGTTGACCGGTTTTAGGATTAGCCAACAAAACATCTGTAAAAGTCCCGCCCACGTCTATTCCTACATTATGCTTCAACATAAAACCCTCCTTGAAAAAATGAATACTTCATTAAGCAGGACCTGCTTTCATGACAAGTCCGTCTAAACGATGCCCTACTTTGCCTTCCACCCATTCAGCCGTATCTACCAATTGGTTTAGATCACCTGGGGTTTCCTCATTCATTTGCTTGAAAAGATGGATGAGATCTTCCGTGCAAACATTGCCGACAGCCATTGGAGCAAAGGGACACCCGCCTAATCCACCAATGCTTGACTCAAATGATCGAACCCCGGCCTGAAACCCTGCATATGCATTTGCTAACGCTAACCCTCTCGTATTATGGAAGTGAAGTCCCAGCTTTGTTTCTGGAAAATATTGATTAAACCGATTGACGTTTTCCAATACTTGCTTCGGATCAGCCATTCCTGTTGTATCAGCAAGAGTAATTTGATCAGCACCATGTTCAAGAAACGCTTCAGCAATCTTCAAAACGCGAGAAAAAGGCACCTCGCCTTCAAAGGGACATCCGAAAGCGTTTCCAATTGTGCTTACAACGCAACGCCCTTTTGTTTTAGCCTGATCGATTAAAGGAGTTAATTGCTTAAGAGATTCATCGGTGGTTCGTCGGGCGTTTTTTAAATTAAACGTTGTCGAAGCTGCCAACACGACATGAATATCATCAAGATCACAGGCCAATGCCCGCTCTACTCCGTTGGGACTTAAAACAAGGCCAGCGTATCGAACACCGTCCTGACGAGGGATTGCCTGTATGACTTCCTCTGCATTCGCCATCTGCGGGACTACCTTTGCATTAACAAAAGATGCTACTTCAATTTTTTTAATCCCTGACATTTGTAATTTTTTGATCATCTCTACACGATCTTCGATGGTTAGACGAATTTTTTCATTTTGTAAACCATCACGAGGGCCAACCTCGCAAATTTCTATCACATAAACACCCCCCTTAAAAAATATATAATCTTACTCTATAGTTGAATCAGCTACCATCGTAAAAATCTGCATTGTATACAATTTTTCCGAAAAATTATTCTTTCCACTCTATTCACTTTTTATTTATTCCTATTATAATAGATATTAGAGAAATGTCAATGAAGTATAGGAAGATTTTTAATATTTTTATTGTATGCAATTAGGAGGAGATACCAATGAACACTTATGAAAGGATAAAGCGATCGATTATCAATGGCGAATTAAAACCAGGTGAAAAACTAAGAGAAGAAAGACTTTCATCTGAACTAAACGTAAGTCGTACACCTGTACGAGAAGCGTTAAAAAAACTCGAAGTGGAAAATCTTGTTGTTTATTATCAAAATCGAGGTTCTGCCGTTCAAAATTATTCAGAGGATGACATCCTAAATGCCTACAATTTGCGCGGGTTGCTTGAAGGTTATGCCGCTTCTTTAGCTGCTTACAATTATATAGAAGGTTATAAAGGATTGATTCGTGATGCCAATGAAAAATACAGGATGGCTGTACAGCAATGCTTAGAGAATAAAAACGAAGAAACGATTTTAGGAGTCATGAAAGCCAACCGCTTATTTCATGACATTATTTTGGAGATGTCTAATAATAATCAAATTAGCACTGTGCTCTCTTCAGTTGTAGCATTGCCGCTTGTATACCAATCATTTTACTGGTATACAAATGAAGAAATCAAATTGTCCGTCGTACAACATATAAATATTGAATCGGCCATTAAACGAAGAGATATGGACGAAGCTAAAACGCTAATGACATCACATATTTATCATGGGCGCAATCATGTGCTCCATCATTTTAACGAAATTATGAAATATAACAGCTAAGCCATTATCGAAGGAAACTCGACACAGAAACAACAGGAGAAAAACTACGCTAATGAGTGATTCAAAAGCTTCTGCCTATGCTTGCTCCGGTCATTACATGCAGTATGATTTGGATCCTTTACAGGGAAACATGACGATATCATTTACAAGGTGGCGTCGACTGCATGTCGATCGGATGATCCTTGATATCGATCTACTTACATCCCTGGGTGTAAGCACCCTTTTTATAATGGTGTATGCGCCATTGGAATCTATGGGTAAAGGTATGTTGTGCTTTTCCACTGGAATGTGGAGCAAGGTCAAATATTCTATGTTCCTAATCTATGCGTTTAAAATTGGGAATCGTCCCGATTGGTTCCAATACGTGAATTGCAATGTTAAATGCAACACTTCCATCATAGACCGTGGCACAGGGTTTCCGGGGTTTCTCCGGGGCGGGCTAGCCCGCCCCGGAGAAAGCTCGCGCAAAAACGTCATCGGGCGTTTCATAGCCTAAGATTTTTCGCGGAAGCTCATTCATCCATGCTTCTACCTCTTGCAGCTTTTCGTCCGTGTACGAATGGATCGCTTCGCCTTTCTTGATAAATCGTCGGATCAGTCCGTTGTGGCGCTCATTGGAGCCTCGCTCGTATGATGCGAAGGGGTGGGAAAAATAGATAGCTATCCCCGCTTGTTTCCCAAGAGCATCCAGTTCACTAAATTCCGATCCATTATCTGCTGTGATGGTCTTAAATACGCGAGAATGGTCTTTTTGATAGGGAGCGAATAAGGTCTGTAGCCCTTTCTCGACCGAAGACGCATCCTTCCCTTCGAGACGCGTTATAAGCTCTTTACGGGTTTTCCGCTCGACCAAGGTGAGGAGGGCTTCATCGTTCGATTTCTTCCCGATCACTGTGTCGATTTCCCAGTGTCCAATGGTTTCTCGGGTATCAACCGATGGGCAGCGTTCCTCAATGCTTGTCCCGTACACGCGCTTGTTTTGACGCGAGCGTTTTTTCTTGGGTGAGCGCCGGAGCTTGAGCGGCAGATCCATATTGATGACCGTTAAATGCCCGGCATCGATCCAGTTGTAAAGGGTTTTGGCGCAGGGAATGTAGGAACCTTGCCACTCTGGGCATTTACGGGCGTAACCCACGACGACATCAGGCGACCACTTGTCCTTCAAGATTTTCTGCTCGACGAATGCTAGAAACGCAGAAGCTTTGGGGCGCACAGAAGGACATCCGCTGTTTTGACGATGGTCTTGATACACACGCGCCCCGGCATCCGCATAATACGTTTCATACGGTTTTCGGTTCGTATCCATCTGTTGGACGGTTCCCCGTTTTTTCTCGCGGGAGAGCGTGCTGACATGGCGGCCCATTTTCTTTGCGATGGTTCGTAAAGACAGCCCCATCTTGAGATAAGCGGAGAACTCCCCTCGCTTTGTCTCGGATAAATGTGAAAACGTACGTCGGGTTGTGGTACAATCAGTGTTAGCCATCGTTGAGACCTCCGTGTGTTACGTGTTGTAGGTGACATTAATGATACACGGTCTCACGATGGTTTTGTGTTTTATTTACGTGTTGCATTTCATTTTACAATGAACCATTGGTTCCAATATTTTCGTTTAATTATAAAAATTATTGACAAATAATGAATGCGCTTTTATATTGACTATATGTAAATAAAATAGCCCTATCGGAATAAGTTGAGGAGGTGATTCGAGCAAAGGAGCACTCTATCTTTAGTCCCTGAAAGGCATGGAAGTGAACTTCTCTCGAGAGCTATTCCACCCGTCGTCATTACAGTTGAGCTGGGAATAGATGAGATGACAGCCATATCAATACATGCTGCGGGCGCGACAATCTCAGGTGAGTTTGCTTCGCCGGTAGGCTTACGTGACGACATGGGTTCCGTACTCAAGTGGATGATCGATCGCCAATAACACTCTAAAATTGTTTCAAGAACAAAACCTTGGTGCCTGTCGTGCAGATATAAATGTCGGTTTAAAATGAAAATTCCAATAATAGTAATAAGGGGAAAGCTGGGTTCGTCAATAAATCCCTTGTCACATGGTGAATGCCGATAGACTAATAAATTATATAGGAGTGATTTTGTGCAAAAAAGAGATTATTTGATAAATATGGCGCAGAAAAAATATTTTCAAAGTGTAGATGCTTATGATATTGAAGGAGTTTTAGAGTGTTTTTCTGATGATGCTACTTTTATAGTTAGATCAGCACAACCGGCAAAACACCATGGGAAAGAAGAAATAAGGGAAATGTTTGAAGAACTTTTTAAAAGCTTTCCAAATAAAATGATCCATAAAGATTTTAAACATGTTGTAGACGAACCTAACGAGTCTATTTCATCTCAATTTAATGTGGAGTTAATATCGCCTGATAATAATGAGATTTATCAAACTAATAGTAATTTCTTTTATCTGGAAAACGGAAAATTCAAGGAAGTTCACGTTTACATGTTAGGCCAAAATGTATTAGGAGGTAAAAAGATTTAAGAGTAATTGAGCTACCCCAAAAATGACATTCAAATGGACTACTTCTTTCAGGTTGACGAATTTCCCATTCGAAAAAGCTTTGAATCAGTGATGTATGGAAGATCCCTTTTGATATAGCGATTGAGACATTAAGAAAAATGGAACCCAAAAAAACACCCTGCAAAACTCGAGATTAATGACCAAGGACCAGCAAGGTATACAACGTTCACCCTCCTTGTATTACTAGTTAAGGAAATAGCATCCATTTGGAGCAGTAGCAAGAACTCCAAAAGCTTGTTGCTGCTCTTTTTATTCGACCGTATAATAGACATCGGGGGAATAACGAAGAATAATGCTTTAGGTTGTCTATAAACCCGTCTATACTAAAAATATAGGTTCTGTAACAATTACGGAAGACAAGAATCGACAATGCGATAAAAAAAAGAAAATCCAAATCATTTGTCGAATGGTGGCTGGAAAAAGCCATATAAAGCAAAGTTATTCGCATTGGGATAACTAACAGACGCGTTTATGTTCTTATGTGTATCCACAGGTAGCTTGCAAAACGGTCATTTGTGAAGACAGGATGCGTATGTCCTTTTTAGGGAAATATTCATATTTAGTCCCTGTTCGAATAAGAAAAGAGCGTAAGAGCACAAAAAATAGGGAACACACTTTTTAGTGATGCTCCCCTCCAAGCTCCATTTTTATTTTGGCAAAGGCTCTAAGGTTGGAACCCAATAGAATTTTTATATTTATCTAGTTCACTTTCTGTCAGATACTGTTCTTCCAGTTTTTTAACTTCCGAAAAACCAGCAAAATCATGAAAATCACCAATGGGGTGGTTAGATTCAAAACCTTCTTTCCATTCTTTTTCTACTAATACTCCTTCCTGTTTTAATTTCGTAGCGAAATCAAACATAGCCTCTGCTGCTACTCTCATAGTTGCTCCTGGTAATATAACCATAGAGACACCAATTTCGCCCAAACGTTGAAGGCTTATGCGAGGGGAAACTCCTGCACTATTATACAAAATAGGTTTATCAATTTTTTTGCAAAAGGTTTTGACTTCATCTTCAGAAGTAGGACCTTCTATAAAAATGACATCTGCCCCTGCCTCAGCATAAGCATTTCCTCGGCGAATCGCTTCATCTATGCCACCATTATAAGCACCTCGAGCATCCGTTCTTGCTATAAGTAAAAAGTCAGGATCTAATTCATTACGAGCATCATTCGCTGCTTTATATTTACTTACTGCCTCTTCAATCGGTACTAACTGTCGACCTGCTACATGCCCACACCTTTTAGGCATGATTTGATCTTCAATGTGAACACCCGCTACACCTGCCTGTATAAACTCAGTAATAGTGCGTCTTACATTAAGTGCATTTCCATATCCAGTGTCAGCGTCTGATATTAAAGGTGCAGAAATGGAATTATTCATATATTTAGCATTCATAACCATCTCTGTCATTGTAGCATAACCTGCATCAGGCATTCCTAATAAGTTTAATGATGTTCCATACCCTGTCATGTATACTGCATCAAAACCGACTTTTTCTAGAATACGAGCTGACATGCCATTAAAAGCACCCGGTATAAACAATGGTTTATTTTCTTTCAACTGTTCTCGTAACATTTCACTTTTCTTTTTCATTATATATCACTCCAATTTAATATTCATTGCAATTTGTAATGTATTCCTTTGCCAAGACACGAAATTTGATTGATTTTTTAAGATAAATCTGCTCCCACGCATGACGCGGCCGTTCCCTGATTCATTTGTCCAACAATTGATCACGTCTGTTCTAGATCGGGCCTATGCTACCATCCGTGATTTCGATAATCTTGAAGACGACGGCAAAGGCTTTGTGATCCGCATAGATGATTACTCGGCAAAGATCGGAAAGGAAAGAAGCAATCCAACCATCGGTTTCGTGTCGTTTGTTTTTATGATGATGAAGAGAATATCCTTCGGGTGGTTACCGAAGATATCACCGATCTTTATAAGGCACGCTGACAGATCAAACTTTTTCACCGTTTTCTCACACAACACTTAAACTTGATACACTTCTTTGGAAAGACACCGAATGCGGTCTAGGGCCAGCTTTTTTGCGCCATCATCGTTTATATAATCCTTAGATTTTTATACAATCAGTTATCTCCCGAATGGAAGACGACCCGACGTACATTCATTCAATTTGCGCGGGAATTGATCCTTGGCACACTGCCCTTGGAAATCGCGGATACCTTGGCTCAATTTCTATCTGAAAGAAAAAACATGACAACTTTTTAAGGAATTATGTGGTAATTTAACGCGGCTGGTTTAATTTTTTTTATCATTTTGCGTCCAACACCATGGGCACAGTCTAATTTTCATTTTCGCTTATGCTTTTTCCGTATCTTTTTCGTATCAAAGGTACACAGAACATAATAACTGTTAAAACTAACATAGTCACAAAAATCGGACGGGTTAATAGATACTCAAACCTCCCTTCATACATTACAATAGTTCGCGCAAGCTCTCCATCAACGATCGAACCCAAAATCAATCCCAATAAAAGAGCAATAACAGGATACTCTAATTTTCGTAAAACCAAACCAACAATTGCGAAAATTAGTGTTATTAAAGGATCTATATATAAACCTCGAATTGAATAGGCTCCTAATATAGCTAGAACTCCAATAATAGGGATTAATAATCTTGAAGGTACCAAAATAACTTTACTGAAATACCATACAAATATTATACCGATTATTACTAAGAAGAAGGTTTGAAAGACACCTCCTACAATGACCGCATATGTCATATCCATATGATCTCTAATCAAATATGGACCGGGAAGTAAACCGTGCACCATAAATGCAGCCAATAAAATAGCGGTAGCACTCCCCCCTGGGATACCAAGGGTTAGCATTGTAGTCATACTTCCGCCCTCGGATGAACTATTTGCAGCTTCGGCCGATACTACACCAGAAGGTTCTCCGTTACCATAATTTTCACCTCGCTTTGAATGAGTTTTACCCTGACCGTAACTTATTAAAGCGGCTACTGTTGAACCCGCTGCTGGTAATAAGCCTATACCAATCCCAATAAGGGTTGAACGAAATGCATTTATTTTGTCTTTAAATGTATATAGCATACCCTTTAGAAAATCTTTAAAATTTCTTTGCACTGACACATTTTCATCAACAATTGACTTTTTTGATATGAGAAAAAACAATTCAGAAATAGCTAACAATCCCATCAAAGCTGGAACAATCTCAATACCTTCATATAATTCTGTTATACCGAAATTCCCCCTTGGACGCCCAAAAGCTGTAGCTCCAATCGTGCCTAGCAATAATCCCACTACACCTGCTATTAATGCTCGTAACATGCTCCCACTTATAATACCAATCACTGAAAGAGCAAACATTATCACAAGTAACATTTCTGGTGGACCGAACTGCAACACTAGTTGGCCTATGGGTTGAATAGCAAATAAAATGATAAAATAGCCAAGAAAAGAACCAATTGCTGAAGCAGCAAGACCTATCCCTAATGCTTCATTTTGCTTACCTTGTTTTGTCATTGGATAACCATCCAAAGTAGTAGCTACTGCAGAAGCAGACCCAGGTATGTTTAACAAAGTAGCCGTAACTCCGCCAGAATAAACGGATCCTGTAAAGATCCCAGTTAGAAACATAATAGCGTCTATGGGAGCCATATTATAAGTAAGTGGTAACATGAGGGCGATACCCAATACACCAGATACTCCAGGTAATGCACCCAATAGAATACCTAAAATCAATCCTAAGATGATAAACAAAACAACAGTCCAAGACATTAATAAATCAAAACCATCTAACAATGCATTTAAATCCAATTAATTATCCCCCTTTTTGCTCAGAATAAAAAGCCACTGGGTAATCTAACATCTAAAAAGAAAACAAATACAAAGTAAGATACTGCTAAAGTCACTAGGGGGATAAACAAGAATTCTTTAATCTTAGCGCTCCCTAAGTATAAATTTAATGTCACTAAGAAAATGAGTGAGGTTGCAAAAAATCCAAGATATGGAATTATTAAAAGATAAAAAACTAAAAATACTACCAAAACAAATTGTTTATTAGAAGCCAATTTGTATAAAAGCGTCCTAATACCTACTTTGCTTCCTTTAGTAACATTGCCATTCTTTTCACATTTTTTGTTTTTAATAATTCCATAAATTATTTTGCTAGCTTCCAATGCTAGAAGAGGTATTAATAACCAGAATAAAAGGTCTATAATTAGCCTTTCCTCGAATTCAGGAAGTGTCCGTACGTCTAAATAATAAACTAAACCGAAAGAAAGGAAAAACAGTAATAAAATTAAACTAGCAATTCTTTGCTTCATTTTGGTTCTCCTTATGAAGTTATTCACGTATCTTTCAATCATTTGCTTAAATATAAGGGGTTTCCAGCCTAAGACTTTTGGGAATTAATACTTAATGTGCTGATATTCAGGAAACCCCTGTTCCTGTTACTCAATAACGTCTGCATACTCCAAAATGACTTCGTGCGCCTCTTCTAACTGATCATGCGCTTCCTCAGGTCCTGACCAAGTTATATTCATATCTTGGGTTTCTCCCCACTCGATAAATTCATCACTCGTAGCGGCATTTTCAAGAGCTTCAACTAAAATATCCCATTGTTCAGGGTGCTGTTCTCGAAAATCGCTTTTCACTTGAATGGATCTCATATTTGCCATGTCCGGAAATTCAATATCAAGGCCCATTTCATCCATCAAATCATTAGCAAGAGGCATATCAGGATCATGGTCACTAGGTTCACTAACAAATACTACTAAACCTCTAGCATCATCTCCGACGCCTGCCAGCATACCTTCAATATCTGAAAATGTGAATTCAGTTTCTTCAGATACTAAAGCAGTTCTTAGCGGCCCGCCTCCGTCAAAAGGAACTCCTCTAGCATCTAAGTTAAACTCATCAAGAAACACATGAGCTGTAATATCGGACCATGAGCTAGGCATCATGCCATAATTTATTTCACCAGGATTCGATTCCACTGTATTAATCAGGCTTTCAAAATCATCATATTCTGAATCAGAATTGACAAAAAGAGTGATGGGTGATTCATGCGTCTTTCCCAAGAAATCAAAATCATCAAATTCAAATCCTGCCTCTCTTACAATGCCTGAATCAAAATGAGGATGAGATTGATAAATAATATAGGAACCGTCATCAGGATCGTTTTGCAAATGAGCCATTGTGCCCGTAGCTCCCGCTCCTCCCTCTCTGTTTTCCACAAGTACTGGAACATCTAGCTCTTCTTCTAACACCGGAGCTAATGCTCTTGCTTGGCGATCAGCAGATCCCCCTGTGTCATAAGGAACGACCAAAGTTAATTCGTCCGTGTGCCATTCTTGATCTTCCGCATCCGCATCTGTTTCTTCACTATCAGCACAAGCAACGAGAAATAATGACATAACAATAGATATCATCATCCTCCCTCTTAGCAACATATTTATTGCCCCCTTTTCCTTTTTTTCAGAGACCTCCCTTGGTTTTCCTCCCACATTTACGTTGATTGCTCTCATTAAATGTTTCCATTCTAAGGAAAGAAAGGTTTCTGGATTGTTAATGATGAAAACTGACTTATCGATCCCCAAACGTTAAAATGTTGGCTTAATAGATCTTAACAATAATGTTTTGAATTATGTGTGTGGATTCTTAATACAAAATAATAGGCTGTTATGCGACAAATTTCGAAAAATAAAACTGTAAGGTCAAACATCACACCTGTTTATCTATATTTTGACATACAAAACATACTAAAAGCGTTTACGTTTACACCTGTAGTGATAAACTCTTTCTGGGATCATGTATTGACCCAGCTATAGCCGATGCTGCAACAGTCGCGGGGGATCCCATATAAACTTCACTGTCCGGGCTTCCCATTCGTCCTTTAAAATTTCTGGTACTTGAAGTTAAACAACGCTCTCCCTTACCTATCACACCCATATGACCTCCATAACAGGCCCCACATGTAGAGTTAGTTGTTACTGCTCCCGCCTCCATAAAGATTTCCAGCAATCCTTCTCGAGAAGCTTGCTTCATCACTTCGCTTGAGGATGGTGTAATAATTAAGCGAACATTCGGATGAACTTTTTGACCCTTTAAAATTTCAGCAGCACTTCGAAAATCTTCGATTCTAGCGTTAGCGCAGGAACCAATGAAACCTTGATCAATTGTTATTTCTTCATTTACATCTGAAATTGGTTTCACATTGTTCGGCACAAAATGAGGCATCACTATCATAGGCTCTAACTTACTAACATCTATAGTGCGAATGTCGGCATAATCAGCATCTGAATCAGCAAACACAGGTTCAAAATTTTCATCCGTTCTTTCCTTAAGATATTCAGCTGTCTTATCATCCGCTTCAAACATCGCAAACTCCGCACTAAGTTCTGCACTGATTGTTGCGATAGTTTGCCTTCCAGCCATATCCATTTTTTCAACAGCCGAGCCTACAAATTCAACATTATGGCCAACATGGTCACCATACTCTCCGGCGATATAATGGATAATATCTCTTGGGTAGACACCTTCAGGCAATTCGCCATCTAACACATACTTTATTGTTGGACATACCTTAAACCAAGTTTCTCCTTTACAGATTACATAAAGCATTTCCTGAGAGCCCACTCCTCTTGCCGCACAATTAAACGCCCCACTTGCACAGGTATGAGAATCAGAACATGCTAATATGGTTCCGGGAAGCGTAAAACCAAGTTCAGCCATTAATTGATGACTGATTCCATGCCTTCCTTCTCCATAATATTTTTCAATACCGAATTTTTCGACAAATTTTCTTGCGTTTTGTAGTCCATCAGCAGTATGGACATTTGGAGCTGGTATTGCATGATCTAGTACAACAGCAATTTTATCTGGGTCAAAAACTTTTTCAGGTATACTCCGTCGGCCTTTGTCCGAAAAAGATAAATCCAATAGAACAGACGTGTCTACTTCTACCGTTACTATTTCACCCGGTACAACTTTTTCGTTTTTAGATCCCTTAGCTAGGATCTTTTCCACCATAGTCATGCCCATTGACTATTCTCCTTTCAATAATCATATGATTTTTATAAACGTGCTTACTCTATCTCTATACTTTCACTTTTCATTCGTCGTTTTCTTTAAATATCCTTCACTTTCAAGAAGGGGCTCTATTCCTCCTTTCAACGCTAAGTTCACTAACTTTTCCGGTAATATTTCTGCTTGGTGCACTTTCCTCTTTGAAACATTCAGTATTTCTCCGTCATAAGGGTGAACTTCAGCAATCTCTCCTTCCTCAAAAGAAGAACTAATACCTTGACAAGAAAGTCCGACAACCCCAAAATTCACACAATTTCTTAAAAATAATCCATTGAGAGAGTCTGCTATAATAGCAACTACTCCCAATTCTCTTAATAATTTTGCGCCTGGCCTACTAGATCCTGTCCCGAAATTTTCTCCCCCGATAATAATATCTCCTTCCTGGACCTGGGAACTCCAACCAGGTCTTATAGATTCAAAGACCAACTTTTTTTGTCCTTCTAATGATTCTAAAAATGCAATATTCGGCATCATTTCATCAGTATTAATATTATTACCAAACTTCCATATCTTACCTTTCATTTTCCCCTCCAAAGTTACTTCCTCCTTTTTTATCTGACTAACCTTATACATCGTGATTAAAATTGGATATATAACTTTCACCTGATTCCGTGACGTGATTCCCTTTCATTCACCTCAAACATTGATAAAATAGGGGTAGATAAGCATGAACGCTTTTCAACTTTAACACCCGGAAGGTGAAAGCATGACAGGGAAATTAAATATCCAACTAACGGATGAATATATTTTACCGACGAGCGGGCTTCCGTTGATCGGTGCTTTATTGGAACGGACTTTTCTTCACGCTCAACTTTCAGCTCTTTCGATGGAGGGGCTCACGGATACCGCCGAGATTTCGCATGGGGATACGATCGCTTCTTATATCGGTTTGCTTGCCCAGGGCAAAAATGATTTTAGATGGATCGAATCTTATCGGCAAGATCCTTTTTTTCAAACGGCTTTAGGGCTGGAACATACACCTTCCGAGGCGACACTTCGCCAACGGATGAATCAGATCGCCCGCCATGACGAAACGCTTTCAATACTGGGGAAAGAAAATGTACGCTTTCTTCAACAGCTGGACTCCCCGATCACCGCCACGTCGCTTTCAAATGGCGAAGAGAGAGTAACCGTCGACGCCGATCATTCGCCTTTTGACAACAGCGACACCAACAAAGAAGGCGTCAGTCGCACGTATAAAGGCGTTGATGGCTATAATCCGGGCTTTGCCTACATGGGCCAAGAAGGCTATGTGATTCATTCTGAACTCCGGAATGGCAAAGATCATGTCCAAAAGGGCACGCCTGCCTTTTTACATAAGGCCTTGACCTCAGCCCAACAGGTCACCGGCACGTCCCTCCTTCTTCGTCTCGACGGAGGCAATGACGCCGCTGCGAATCGGGAGATTTGCGAAAAACTGGGCGTGGACTATATCATCAAGCGTAACCTCCGCCAAGAAACACCTGAAGCTTGGTTAGCTATTGCCGAACAACAGGGGACAGCTACTGAGCCTCGAGAAGGAAAAACCATGTACACCGGGAAGATTCAAATGAGAAACAGCCAAGGAAACTCGACGTGGCAAGTGTATCAGGTCGTGGAACGAACGATGACCCGAGACGGTCAAATGCTTCTCGTGCCGGAGGTCACCTGTGACAGTTACTGGGTTTCCATGGATCTTCCTGTGGACGAAACCATCGAGCTGTATCATCAGCACGGCACGTGTGAACAATTTCATAGTGAGCTGAAAACGGATATGGATCTTGAACGCTTTCCCTCCGGGAAATTTGCGACTAACCAAATGATTTTAATATTGGGTTGCTTCGTCTATAATCTTTTACGGAGTATCGGTCAGGAAGCATTAAAAGGTGACGATATGCCCGTGAAAAAGAAGGTCTTTCGCCGTCGCTTGAAAACCGTCATTGATCAGATGGTTATGTTCGCCGGCAAATTCGTTCAGCATGCTAGACAGCTTTATCTAAAAATCAGTAAACACAATCCTTGGCATCATTGTTTTCAACGCCTCTACCAGCAATTTCAATTGTGACAGATAAACCCATCGTTTGGCCCACTTGTCTTAACGGATATAATTCCTATACCAGGCGCGTTGATTTACCATTAAATTCCATATAATTACTTACGTAGGTGTCATGTTCTTCCTGTCATCTAGAAATTGAGCTAAGGTGTCTTTGACTTCCAATGGTGATGTACCAAGGATCAATTCCCGTGCAAATTGAATGAACGTACGCCGGGTCATCCGCCATACAGGTGCCAGCTGGTTGTATAAAAATCGCAGGACCATATAAACCATGATGGCGCAAAATAATTGCCCATAGACCGCATTCGGCGTCGTTCCAAAGAAGTGATTCAGATTCAAGTGTTGTTTGAGAAAGCGGTGAAAAAGCTCGATCTGCCAGCGTGCCTTATAGAGATCGGCGATATCTTCGGCAAAAAGGGTGCTGAGGTTTGTGGCCACCCGAAGGGTATTCCCTTCATCATCATAAAAACAAACGATACGAAACCGGTGATTGGACTGCTTCTTCCCTTTCCCTATTTTCGCTGAATAATCATCGAAAACTCTGGAATGTTCAGACGTTACACGTGGGATAGGCTCCCGCTCTTCGGTATAGATGGACGTTTTCAAGCGGATCACAAAGCCTTTGTCCTCGTCTTCAAGGTTATCGAAATCACGGATGGTGGCATAGGCGCGGTCTCGAACAGATGTGATCAATTGGTGCGAAAATGAATGAGCAACAGCCGCATCATGCGTCAATCCTTTGGAAGCCTCCACTTGGATCGGAAGCAGCGTATCCACACGGAAAAATGTATGCATTTTAACGCCGTTACGTTTCCCGTGATAAGGCGCCCATGGGAGCCGGTTTTCGCCTACGGTCATCGTCGTTGAATCCAGCGCTGCCAACGAAACCGGCAAGTCCATGGAACGACGAGTTTCCCGATTGAAACGGGAACCTAAAAGCTCCAGTATCTCTTTGACGGCTTCATAAGGAAGGATGCTAGCTTTTGTCGATAACGTCGTGTGATCAACGGCTTTGAGGCTCGGATCAATTTTGAGTTTGTTCTCGCTTTCACGGTAATTTTGCCATTGTTCACTTGACGCCAATAGCCAAAAGAAAATTTGATCGGTTCCCAGCCATTTTCGCCCGACTTCTTGGTAATCATGTGAACGAAGAATGTTCTCGATTTCTTCCATCGACACGAAGGATTTAAAAACCTTTAAAAGTGTGTTAGATTGTCCCATGAAGGCATCACTCCTTTGGTAGGGTTTACCTTTATGGTCATAGTGATGCCTTCATTTTTTTAAGTCATTTGCTTGGATAACTTTGGCTAATCAACGCGCCTGTTCCTATACATATATTATTAAATATATGTTCCGTGTTAGGAATGTCCTTAAATCATGAATAAAGTCCTGTTTTTCTGCTGTTAAACGCCACATCTCATCCGATTCTCTGAAATTCGGCACCTTTCATCGTTTCATCACGGAATCAGGTTTCAATTGAGCAATTTAATCACCGTATCCTTACTGGATGAATTTTCAGACATCCATGACTGCACACTAAACCCAACAGTAGAGCTCGCCGCAATCAATAATTACTAATCGCTCTTATAGCCTAATTTGCATGAAATTTCTTGAGAACTAACAAGTAAATATTTTATTATGTTTGAAAGGTTTGCCTCATTGTATCTTTGCATTGGACCAGCAACTGTTATCCCGGCTATAAGCTTTCCCTTATGATTTTTTAAAGGAGCAGACACTGAAAATGCTCCAGGTATCCTTTCTTCTATTGACACCGCATATCCTTGTGATTTAATATCATCCAGATCCTGTTTAAGTTTGTGTTCAGTAATGTGGGGAAATAAGCCTATTTCTGTTTCTATTATCTTATTTATTTCTTCATATTCCATGTTAGCTAGCAAAGATTTTCCGGATGAACTTTCAAATAAACTATTACGTGACCCTACTCTTACAAAATTACGAATGACTTCAGTGCTTGGAAGCTGTTCTATACATACCCTCTCACCCCCTTCAACAATATTAAGTTCTACTGTTTCATTTGTCTCTTTGTTTAACTTTCTCAATTCGGGCAATGCTATTTTACGTATCTCCATATTCTCTAAAAAAACTTCACTCAGCAACAACAGTTTTGGGCCTAAACAATATTCTTGAGTTTGCTGATCGTGAATGACCATTTGCTTTTTTTCCAATGTAGAAAGTAAACGGTGAACTGTACTCGTAGATAATTGGACTTTATCACTAATATTGCTTAGCTTCAAAGATGGTGTTTCGTAATCAAAACAATATAAGATATCTATGGCTCTACTTACTGAATTAACATATTTTGATTCCATGCATATGCTCTCCGTTCATTCCATTATACAAGATGGTATTCCATTTCTATTATTAAAAAGTTTATACCATTCTTTATAATCTGTCAACACTAAATATTTTGGAATTTTTGCTCTGTAACGTTTTTTAGGGTTCGATCCAAAAAAAATAAAGCGGCTGTTCCCTCACAAAATGTATTCAAATAGATAAAAGCGTACATTTACATTCAGGACATTTGTCCGGTTAATAGCTCTTTCATTCGCAGGGATGCTCCCTTGATTTCGTTTTCCGTTTTATTCCTTTTAGGTCGATCGTGGTTACTTTCAGGACATTTTTCCGCCTCTCACTCAGGGTTATTGTCCGGCTTTAAATGTCCTGTGCTTGTTTCATTATGGTCCGGACATTTGTCCGCAAAAAGTGTTGGATGATGTCTCTTTAAAATCGCGATATATTGGTCGATCACCTTCTTTCCTCGCCCTGTGAGGTGGCTAATATCGCCTTAATCAATGTTCCTGCGGACGAGGAATTTGACCTTGTCGTAGTCCTTAATATATCGGTCGACCGCCTCTAGGCTATGATGCGTGCGCTTCGCAATATCAGGGGGCGGCACTTGTTGCTCATAGAGCTCAATGATGATTTTCTTGTGCGTCACGCCGGGACCGATATCTAACTGGTTGCCCTTGATCGGAAGGATGATTTGATGCCCTTCCTGATATTCTTGAATGCGCTTAGAGACCGTAAGCGTTGATCGGTTGACCATGAGCGACAGCTCTTCAAGAGAGGAGCCGCCCTCCTTGTTCAAAGGCGGCGTTAATGAGCCGGACAATCCGTGCCTGATCCCGTTTTGTGCTTTTTTCAGGTCTTCTTCGGTCACCAACGGCAAGTCGATGCGCTGCGCTTTGTAGTCTTCGATTTTTTGACCGAGTTTCGGTTTTTCATTTTCGCTGGAGGTGGTGATCCAGGTCAGGTTGCCAAAGCTTGTTTCATGGCGCATCGGGTAAAATTCATCCCGTAGTTGACAAATATCATCCGCGATCAATTCAATAACCTTATGGCTGCCGATCAGTTTATATTCGGACTCCAGCATTTCCATCAAGGCGCTGCGAAAGGTACGCTTGGCAAAACCGCTCTGGGTGGCTTTTTGTTTCTTCATGCCTTCGGCGCCCCTTTTTTTCCTTTCGCCATGGGGGCGGAAGGGTTGGATGACGTCACAAGATCTTCAATCCGATCGGCATATTCCGGAATGTTGTAGTCTCGGTATAGCGCTACATATTCATTGGCTAAGCGCTCGGAAATCCCTGCCATGTGCGCGGTTTCAGCAGCTGTTAACCCTTTCTTTGAGCAGGTGACCACGCGGCCAAAATCTCTTAAATAACGCTTGATCGCTGAGATCGAATGGCGCGTCCTCCGGGCAATCACAGAATACGTGAGATACTGCAAGTACAAGCCGACAATCCAGACCTTATGCGAAAGGGTGGGGCCAATATCATGATAGGCGCCTCTCGTTTGCACACGAACCTTTTGCTGGGTAGAGTGCCTGTATGTCTCGGCGAATGGTGCGGACATCCACGCTGAGTAGGTCTGAGAGGCCTTCTTGGGTGAGAATCCCACCTTGGTCCAGTGCCTCTTCCGTGATGCGGATGATGCGTATGTGTCGCAACGATTTTGTCCCGTGAATGCGGCGAACATCCTGATCTTCTTTGCCGCTGTCCAAGGTTAAAACCACTGTCGCCATGGGAAGTTTTCTCAAGCGTGGCCCGTGCTTGGCATGAACGGCAATCACTTGTCGGCTGATCTGGCCAGGATCCGTTTCTCGATCAAGATCCCAACGATGAAGTTCATATTTCTCTTTCACTGTTTCCATGATTTCGCTTCGGCGGTCTTGGGGGAAAATTCAAATTGATGCGTTAAGGTTTCAAACAGTTGGCTGCCTCTTGATTTAGACTCAAGGCGCTTGTAAATGGCTTTTTCCATCTCATTTGTCCTCCCGTGTTCTCAACTCCCGCTGCTTACTTACTAGTTTAGTAAGTTTGTCCGGAAGTGTCGAACGTCATTTTGGGCGGACAAATGCACTCATTTTCATCACCAAATCCGCCCCAAAATCATTGGAACGTTTCGTTTCTTTCACGGATCGATAACCTAATCCTTTAAACAGTTAGCCTAAAAAGCACTCAATTTGATGGCCGTCCATGCGATCGATCGAACGAATGCCGTTCCGAATCACTCGTTGAAACGCTTGTTTCTCTCGACGACGTTTCATCCAATTTCTCATCCACCACACAAGACCAGTCATGGCCAATGGGAAGGTGAATAAAATAAAGGCCAATAAGAAAAATATTGATGTTCGTACTTCCGTCTGTCATGCTCCCTCCTCCTTTCATCGCTCGTCATCGTCCACGCATAGAGATTTCTATGATCGTTCCAGTTCCGTATCCTTGACTTGGGACGGTTGAGCTTCTTTCAATCGCTGCTGTTCGATGGCCACATTTTTTTGTAACTGTTCATTCCAATCTTTTTCCTTGGGTAAATCGATTTTGCCAACCCGCTCTCCGTCCTGATTGATATAGTTTTGCAGTACATCTTTTAATCCGTGCGCAAAATCACGGCCGGATGCATCATTGTCCACGGCAATAATAACTTGTTTTGGCGGATAGCCATCTTTGTTCATCCGGTTCATTTCCGCACTCACCGTATGTCGTTTTAAGCCAGACATGGAAAGTATGCGTGCGTTTTGAATGTCTCCCTTTTTTTCACTCCAATAAGATAAAGCATCGACGGAACTCTCAAACACATAAAGCGTTTTCGGTTTGCCAATATCAAAGGTAAAACCGGCGTTTCCCTGACTATTTTTATCAATGCCTTTAAACCAATCGCCGTTGCGAGCCGTCGGTTGCGTGCCTTGCCGCTCGGCACCAATGACCTCTCCTTGCTGTTTCCACTTATAAACGACGTTTCCTCGCTTGTCTTGGGCCAAATAATCCTTTCGTTCCAACCAATCCACCACTTTTGGATGGATGTTTCGATCCTGGGTTAAATACTGATGCATCCGCGTCGTATCGCTCTCCTCGTAGTGAACAGGATATCGGTAGGGTTCAGCCGATTTTTTTTCCGATGGCGGCCGTTCCTTTTCTTTATAATTGCTGTTCGTAATATCTCTAACGGCTTCTGGGAAAGACATGCCATAATACATCTGCGCAAAGTTAATGACGCCGGCACCTTTTTTGCCTCTCGAGTTCCACGCATACATTTGGTCACGGATTATTAAACTATCATGCTCTGTATTCCGGTAGTAATGACCTTCCTTCTTAAAGGTTTCGCCTTTCGCCTCCAAGTAGTCTAATAGATCCACACGTTTGGCACGTTCCACTTGATCTGTACGGACACGGCCTCCCATACCGTATTCCCTCCTTTTTAAACATGTTTTGTAAACCTCAAAATATTCATGTTTTCAGAAACATACCTTTTTTGTTTTCAAGGCATTGGCATTATTGAGATTGAACCCATACATGTCGGATATCATAAAAATGAAAGGCATAAGGACAAAGATATCCTTATGCCTTTTTTGCTATTACATATCAGGTTCCGGCCCTTTAATACCTGTTTGCGTGCCGGTGCTGATGGGTGATGTGGCCACCGGATCTTTTTGTTCTCGACGTTCCCGTTCATTCGAGCGCTCAGCGCTTTTCTGCGACGTTTTTCCTTCGTCCTTGCTGTATTCATCCAATTGCTTTTCAAGGGAATCTAAGCGTTTCTGACCTTGCTCAGACAAGGGTAATTCTTTGATCTCTTGCAACGATTCTTTCTTCAATGCATAAACCGTTTGTGGATCATGGTTCTTCTCAAATTCTTTCATGCGCTGCCAGCGATCCTGTTGGTCGCCGGATTCTTCTCGGTCTAATTGCTTACCAACCCCCGGTTCAATTAAGCTCATAATTTCGCGTTTATAATGATCTTTAAAATTTAGGTGTTCCGCGCTTTTTTCCTCTTTATTAAACGGACCTGCGTTTCGTTCATTGGCATGCATTTCGTTGCGACAGGCTTTAAGCAACGGGCTTTCTTGACGGGTCAAAGTTGGTTTTTCTCGTTCCTCCGCGTCCAACGATCGTTTGTGTTCATCGTGAGCTGTTACCGGGGATTGGTCAGGGTGCTCTTTCTCCGTGGCGCGTTTTGTTTGATGAATCATTGCATTTTCCCCTTTCGTTTCCTCTTTGGCTTGGGATTGATCTTTTTCCAAGGCTTGGTCAAGTGTTCGCTCCATCGTCGTGATAAACTTATGAGACGTATCCTGGACCTCTTTGAGTAATTGCTGATGATCGTTAAAGGTGCGGTTTTTCGTCCAATGTTTGAGGTAATCCAACGAGTAATCTGACGTATCCACGCCGAAATGAGACGCTACCGTGTAGGCGGTCATTTCTGCCTGAAACTCTTTCTCCGGTCGTAAATACTGATGGGCGGTTTCAGTCGTGTGCAGTTTCGCATGGCATAACTCATGCAAGAGTGTTTTGACGTTCTGTCGTTCATCATTACGCGGATTTAAAGCCACCTCCTTTGTGTGGGTATAGCTAACGCCTTTGGCAGCGCCTAACTCTTGCTTAGGGTCCACAATCGAAATGCCATTTTCTTTCGCAATGGCTTCCATGCCTTTGCGAAGTTGACCATAATCCTGAACCTTTCCCTCCATCCATTTATTGGGAAAGATAGAGGGCAAATCAGCTCGAGTGGCTGACGTCTGGCTGATATCAAAGACGGTTCCCGTTGAAAACACAAGACGGCCATCTCGTTTAGGGAGATGACCGTCTTGAATGTGTGTTTGTTCTTCTTTTGTCGCATGTTTAACGGATTTCCATGTGCCTTCCTCGTTCTGAAATTGCTCGCCAAGCTGTTGGGGGACCAAGATTTTGAAGCCTTTCTCTCCCTTTTGCACGGGGAAACCTTTATCTTTCCAAAACTTATAGGAGCCAACGGCTTCGGCACCCGGAAATTGCGATTGCATGAGTTGGACATTATTCCGAGAGTAGTTGTGAAATTGCCCCATAAACCGCAAATATGTTTTCATTTGATCTTCAGAATAGAAATGATTGGCCACGTTTTCTTCCATGCCCCTTGTCAGTTCCTCGACTTCTTGTTTTATTGCTTCCGGCGATTTTTTCGATCTAGTCCTCGCCATGGTTCCATCCCCGATCGGCGGCCTCAATCAGTTCTTCCATCTCCGCCTCGTGATAATTTCGGCCCACGTCCAGCACCATCTTTTTCGTTTTCGTATCAAACAGGATCAACAAATTCTCTTGGTTGACTAAATGCTGTTCCAAGGCAGCTTTATCCGCCGCGTCAATTTCAATTGTATAACGGGTATCGCCGACTAAAATCTCAACATCATGATCCCCTAAACTTTCAAACACACCCACTTCGTAGCGTTCATCCAGAAAAAACATTTACACTCCTCCTTCTGTTTGCTTTGCTTTTCGACTCTCTTCCCAATCCATTTTTTTCTGCCTTTGATGGGCGATTCGCTCTTTGATTTCATCTTTGGCAATGCTCACCGGTTGACTTTCCATGTTCGATGTTGTGATAAGGTGATCCTCGTTCATAAGCATGCCATTCATAAGTTCAATGAGAATCTGCGTATTTCGATCAGCATTATTTACCCCCAGTTGTAGTTTCTTTAATTCAGCGTCAAATACCTGTCGGAATTGTTCGGCGGCCATATTCATGATCGCTCGATTAGAACGATCTTCAATCTTCCAGGCTTCATGCTCTTGGATGATTTTTTCCAACGCTTGCCCGTTGTAGGTTATATCGTGCTGCTCCCGGTAATCATCGATATAGTCCATCACGTGCGGAAGCACACGGAGATTCATGCGTTTACGTTCACTCAAGGGTTCTTCCCTACCTTTCATGTTCAATCGATCGTTCTAAGCTTTGGTGGTCCCTATCATTCATATACTCTTGATACGTCTGCCTCATCGATCGGTTGAGACGTCTTAATGATTGTTGCACGGCGATGCCCGATGACATTCCAGGTCGCATCGTTTTTCCATCGTCTTTGCCTTCGGTCTTTGCTTGTTGTTGGTGCAACTGATCATCGAACGTTTTCATTTCCTTTAAAAACGCATTGCCCATACGCTTATAAAGATCATCCATCTTATTCTTTTTATAGTTATCAAATCGACGTGTTTCTTTAGGGCCGTCTCCATAAGCTACCTTCATTTCTTCCACTTCCGTATCTAAACGTAGGTGTAAGTTTTGAAGATCATTAGTATGATGTTTTTTTAAATAATTGGTGGTTAGCTGGTCAATCATTGGCCGGATAGGATTTAAGCTATTGTAACCATAATTCCATTGACGTTTATCTTCCGGTAACCGTTTATAAATATCCTTGAATAGAGGTTTCATATCTCGGTTGCGCCATCTCAATGTGTTATCTTGTTTTTTACCATCAACCATCTTTCCTCGTATGATTTGATTAATTTGTTCGCGTTCATAACTTCTGTCTTGTAATCCGTTGACCACTTCACTTTTCATAGCGCTGAGTGTTTGAGGTTTCCGTTTTCCTCGTTCTCTTGTTGGGAAGGGTTCCACGGTGGCCACATGAATGTGAATGTTATCTGTATTTCGATGAATGGCTGCCGACCAAATCGCACTTTGTTCGAGACCTTCTTTTTTAACCATCGCTTGCATGGATGAACGTGTGACATCCTTCAATGCTTTTTCGTCTAACCTCCTCGTCTGCCGATCATAAATCCCTTGCTTTTCTAACCACGGATTATCAAAGGTGATCACATCTTGCCACATAAGACTTTTATTTTCTTGTGCTTGTTGAAACGCATGCTTTAATTCATCTTTATCATGGGTATCTAAGTAATCACGTTTTTCCGTGAACAGCGCCGACGTTTTTTCTGGGTCATCCATATAATGATTGTATAGCGAAAACATTTGCGCCGGTAATTGTTTATCACCTTTGGCTTCTTCCCGATCCACGTAATTGACATATTGATGAAAGGCTTTTTTATTGGACGTTATAAATTTCGTTTTTAAAACCACGCCCGGCGTTATCTTTGATTGACTCATGATGTCGGCTCCGGTTCTTCCCCGATGAGCGCATTCATCGTTTGCATGCTGTCCGCGCATCGCTCCATCACTTGCAGATTACTTTGGACTAAATGTTCCAATCGCTGCACCCGTTCATCCTCCTGATGAAAGATGGCCATTTGCATGAGTTGCCCATGTAAAAATTCCTGTCGTGTCATCTGTTTTTCCTTTGCTAGTTCATCTATTTTTTTTACCGCCCAGGGTTCCATGTAGCGAATGCGTATTTCCAATTCGATCAACTCCTTTGCTTTTTCCTTCCGGTTTTTTATTCAGCAAGTGATCGTTATTTACTTCCCTCTCACAACCACTCATGAATAGATCATATGTGGGAGGGGGTAGAGAGAAAGAGCATAAGGGATTTCTGTCTCCCCTTAACGGGGGAAGTCCGGCAGAGCCGGACGAAATCTGGGAACAAGAAAAGCATAATTGGTGTCAGGTTGTCGTCTACTTTTCGGGAACATACGTTACAATTTTTGTCGATGGTGTCAAGTCGTCGTCTGGATGGTGTCAGGTTGTCGTCAATGGTGGTGCAAGGTTGTCGTCTGGTTTTGATTAACCATCTGATGCCATTTCCATCTGTTCCTCGATCATATCTTGTTCTTCTTGGGCTACTTGATAGGCTTCCTTCTCATTTTCCATATCCGTCTCTAAACCATCAATTTCTGATTCAATTTGACTGTATTCACTTTCGAGTTCCACTTCTTCATCTTCGGTGCTGTATAAAATATCGGCTTCAATATCGACCAATTCTTGTTCCAATTCCTCAATGCGTTCATCCATGTTTTCGACTATTTGCTGATGCTCTCGTTGATCTTCTTCTAATCGATCCGTTTCTAACTGCAATACATGTTGCTCGTACGTGTTCGTATCTTCAATCATCATCGATTCATCGACGTCCACCTCCCGATGGTCCGCATAGATACGTGCCAATTCAGCCGGAATATTATCATCGTCGAATGATTCGTCTGGATCAAGCACACCCTCATCTGATGTTTCTTCTAAAATATCCATGCCAATCACTTCAAACGACGGATCAACGTTATCAATATGAATCACAACATAATCGCGATCTTCATAAAGCATGGTCACTGGTAAGTCTTCTTGTGGGTTGGCGCGGTCCTGCGCCGTAAACGTCATTTCTGCATTTCGATCAGCCTGTGAACGATCAATATGCAAGGTGGCTATCATATGATGCTCGGCGGGGTTATACGTCCAATCCTCAACCACAGCTTCGCCGTTCCCTTGCATCGGTACCGACGAACCGGACGCTGTATGTTGAATGTCTCCCGGAGGCGCCCCTAACAACGTTCGGGATAACATGAGCATCATTCCCACAAATACAAAGGAAAAAGTAATAACAAGGAGCGGCACGGTTTTTTTTGTGCTTAAAGTAAAACGTCTACGCTTCATACGTCACCCTCTCCTTCCATGCTTTCAACGGCATCTCTAAAGTCTTGAATGATCCAGGAGCCATCTTCTTGTTGTTCAGCGTCCAATTCGATAAATGTTGGCGTGGTATCTTCATGGCTACCACTGCTATACGTTTGGGTAAATCGAGCCATAATGGTCGCATCCGATTGATTGAGTTCGCCTGTTTCCACAAAGAATTGAACATCTTCAGCAATCGCCCTTCGATCCGTTTCCTCTTGTTCATCCTCCGAAAATAAAAAACCATGCAAGTTATCCTGCATGATCGTTTCAGCTTCATCTTTACGGTCTTCATACGTCTCTGCGTCTTCGGTATAGACGGTTTCAACGAACGTTGCGGCTGTTTCCTGTAAAGCTTCCTGGCGTTCTTGCATCGCTGCCGGTTCTCCCATCTCTTGTTCATTTTCAAGCCGTTCGACTTCATTTTCTAATTGCTGGTTCGCCTCCATCATCTCCTGCATCTGATCATGTGACACCGATGCTTCTTCGTCATCACCAGCCATCGCACTATACACATTGACCCCTGTGACGATAAGGAGAGCCACAAGGGTAAGACTAAATAATGTTATTTTCGTTTTTGAAGACACAAGGTTTCCCCTTTCTCGTTTAACCTATACGCTGCACATTTTCGTTATACGTTTCGCCCCAATAACCATCTTCCAAAGATTCATATTCGACACCATCACTGGATTGAGCACCGATAAATTGACCATCACCAGCATAAATACCGACATGGCCATCTGTCTTGTACGTATCAAAAAAGACCAAGTCACCAGGTTCCTTATCATCTGAGTCAACGGATTCGCCTTCGTTGGCGAGTGAATCGGTGGTGACAGAACCTAAAGGTCCAAGTTGAACCCCGATCTGTTCAAAAGCCCAATGCACAAAGCTCGAACAATCAAAAATACCTTGCGCTTGTTCAACTTCATTCCTTCCACCGCCAAAATCATACACTGAATTGCCAATCCATTCCTCGCCAACTTCAACAACCTCCGGGATGTCCCCGTTACCGGGATCAATGCCATCCCCACCGTCGTCCGAATATTGATCCATAAAATCCATTACATCATCCACGTACCAATCCGCGCCGTTATAAGCATAGACAGCTTCCTCCAAGTTCCCATCGGCAGCCCCTTGTTCGGCCAAATAGTTTGCGGCTGAATGCACGGCATCATCAATGTCGTAAGGGTCGGCATCCCCTGTACCACTGCCATCCACGGCAAATCCGTCATGTTCGTCGATAACGTCTAAGTCGATCAATTCATTTTCGGGAATGTCACCGGCGCCTAAGCCACTGCATGAAGGATGGTTCCACCCAACCCACGTACAAGGCATAAACTGCATGTGTCCTTCGGCCCCAACATCACTGACCCAGTCTTCTTCATCGCCCTCGGAAAAAACGGTCTCTACACGATGAACCGCCGCAAGCAATGCTGGCGGTACAGAAAATTCCGCGCCGGCTTCTTCATAAATCGGAATGTATTCTTCGGGGATTTCATCGCCGGACACACCGTCCACGGATTCAACATCATCATCTTGCTGTTGGTCAAACTGAGCCGCCAATGCCATAACCGCCACGACAACCGTGCCAATCAAACCACCGATCACGACAATAACGCCTAAGACAGCAAGTCCTTTCCACTTACTAGGAATCAAGGAAAAAAGGAAAACGAGGAACGCGATCATCGCAGAGGCAGACATCTTACGCCCCTCCTCCGAACAACGCCAATTCCTCCTCAGAGACTTCTACGGAAAAGCGTAGGTTTTTCACGGCCTGGATATTCAAAATCACATCCCCCGTTTGCAAATACGGCACTTGCGCGACCTCACTTTCGGATAACTGTCCGGCAAACACGCGCTCTAACATTTCCAGATTATTGCTGTCCTGCTGCATGATCCATTTATATTGGGTCAGCTCAAACAACGTTTTAATTTCTTCGACGAGCGTTTGGTCGGAGCCTTCCGGCACAAAATCCCGGATCGAGTGCGACGCATAGGTAAACCCGGCGAAATACTTACGAGCTTCCCGGACAAACGTTGTGAGAAATTCAAGGGCGTGGCCACTGCCTTTCTTGGTGTTGATGATGTGATGCGCTTCATCCATCAAGATGAGATACCGTTCCACATCCTCGAAGGCTAATTCTCCTTTGTTGTACGCCTCAAATTGTGGTGCTCCGTTGGTGAGCATCGCATCCCACAACAAATTCATCACGTTAAACAGTTGCGCTTGAAAAATTTCCGTTCGCATCTGACTGAGGCCACGGAGTTGGAAAACAACCACTTTTTCTTCCTGGAAATCAGCGATGCTGGATGGGCCATCAAACAAATGCTTATACGTTTCGACGATGTTTTGCACGTTCAGTTCAATCGTCTCTAACCGACGTTTGCGTTCCGGGCTCAGGGTTGATCGTTGTCTCCCTTGTTCTTCGTCCTCATATAATTCCTGGCGTATGAACGTCAAAAAATCTGAAAAGATGGGATAGGCATCAACGGATTGTTGGGTAATCGCTAAATCATGATCATCACTCCATAAATGTAATGATTTGTACAATTTCCGTAACATATTTTCATATTCTTTCAGTTCATTGTCAGAGGCTTCCGGGGCCAAAAATCGGTAAAACGAGACCATTTTGGATAAATGTTGCGTAAAAGACGTAAATTCATCTTTCGCCGTCCGATAGACTTGCAAGGGATTAATAATTCCGTCTGTGCCATCTAAGGATAACTTTTGCCCGCCTATTTCATCCACCAGACCTTGAAACTCGCCGGTGGCATCAAAGGCACGGACTTTGTGCTTTTTAATGGCATTATCGAGCGCGATTTTTTTCAAAAGCGTCGATTTTCCGGCGCCCATCGCGCCGATCACCACGGAGCTATACGACTTCCGGTCTTTATCCCGATGAAACAAATCAAAAACGACATTACCGCCGGTCATTGTCGTACCATGAAACGTTCCGGTGGGGTCATGCAGTTGGGTGAAGTGGAAAGGGAACCCCCCGGCTAATGTCATCGCTGGCATTCCTTGCCCTTGGCGGCGGTTGCGTTGTTTCGCTTGATCGGCATACGATTCATGGAGGGCTTTCCATTCCATATCCAATTCATTTAAAAAGACCGCGCCCCTAAAGTTCTCCCCTTCGAGCGCGGTTAAGACCACGTTGACGTTGCTTTCCAGTTGGTCTTGGGTCCGAGCACTCACGTAAAAGCGCAAATGCACCCGTTTAATGACCTCTCCTTCTTGATAGATGGAGGCATACAGTTCTTCTAAATCGTTTAAATCGTCTTTGGCCTCCAGTATATTGACACTTTCTTTTTCGGTCATCATCCGAGAGCTTTTCTCATCAATCCCTTTATTTAAGCCTTCGCGTACCTTGTGATGATCTTCCGAGGCGACATCGATGGTGGTGATGACGTTTTCCATATTGACGATGGACTCCAACCAAAAATCCTGCGTATTTTTCGGATAACTATACACATGGATGCACGTTTCATAGCCGTCGCCTTTGCGTATAAAACTTTCCTTAAAACTGACACCGCCTTGCGGTTGAATGTTGGCAAGCAAATAGGGATTATACCCTTTCCGTTCCGTCTCTGTGGCTTCGGTTGTATCTTTGCGTTTCCACGGTGCAAACATTTGTAAAAGACTCATCGCTATTACCCCCTCTGATGATCGAGTTTAGAGTTTTGATTATTGAGTTTATAAATCACATCTAATTTTTTCGTTGTTTCCAGGTTTTCCATAGGGATGGTTCGTTGCAATTTCCGGCGCGCAAACTGGCAACGCTCCGTTAAATCTTTCACCGTCTCCCCGTATACATAAAGATAAAATTCCCGATTGGTCCGGTGTTTCTCTAAAAATTCAAGTTCCGCCTTTTTCTTTTGTAAAAAGTGGTCAATGAGGGGCGAGTCGTTCGCGTCGATTTTCTTTTGCAAGTGGGAGATTTGAACGGCCATATTCACCGGGAAGTTGAGTGAGACGATCTTAATATCGGCATCAAACGCTCTTAGAAATTGTGTGAGTGCCAAAATATCAAATTCTGTTTCTTGATCACTTTGCGCGTACACATCTTTGCTTCGAACTTGAAACATGTCCGCATAACCACGATCGCCTTGCAAAACAAAAGCCCCATCATCGGTCATATCCCCGATCGGAAAAATGTCGGCGATTTTGTCCGGCACTCGCGCCCGTTTCTCTTTCGGTTTGGCTTTTGATCCGGTCTTTAACCCTCGTTTTGATTTCGATTGTTCATCAAAGAGAGCTTCTTGGTCCAACGTTTCTTCAACAATCATGCTTTATCCTCCTTCGCTTCGTCTTCATGGGGATCATGCGCGTGATACGTAGCTCGGTCACGACTGAGCATCATCCAAACTGCACTCAGCATCCGCATATTCGGATTCGTCTTGGGTTTCCAAAGCCAAAAGCCATACAAAGCGACCATAAAGATAATAAACGGAATGGTGAGCGACGGATGAATCATTGCGTGAAGAACAAAACCCATAACAAGCATCCCAATCAAGACCAATAAATCGGTTAAATAAAACCATTTATTCAGTTTTAATTCCGCCGTAATTTCGGTCGGGATTTTATAGTTCATGACATGGCCCCTTTCCAACCAAAAAACGCAGATTTCAAGGAAAGGAAACCTGCGCATTGGTTTAGTTTGATGTTCTATATGCGTTTGGATTGGTGACGGGCTTTACTGATGGTTTCTTTTACTCCGCCAATTCTCTGTCGTGTTTTTGCCAACTTGATAACTGCGTTTGCCGGTCTGTACGTAACGATTGTTGTTCCATCGGCGTGATACGCCATCGCCCATCACTTGGCCAAGGGTTCGCTTTTCTCCGGCTGACCGTTGCGGCATCGGAATATCGCTTGTGCTCGGCGGTTCTTCGCCGCCGGCGGCCGCCTGCATCTGTTGATTCAGCGTTGCCGGGCGTCGCTGTTTTGCGCCGCCTTGTTGGCGTTCGCTCTCTCTCATTTCAGAGTGTAAAGACGGGGTCTTGCCGCCTTGTGGGTTCGCCTGACCAGGCGTTTCCTTGCCACTGGCAGGTTGGGTTTGTTGGTAAGCCTGAGCATTAGCATTCGCCGTGGAGCCCTCGCCTTCGCTAGGCGCTGCTTGGGCGTTCGTCGGCGATCCTGCGCCTGGTGTTCCCGGCGCTGATTGACCTTTGGGTTGTGAGCCTTGTTGTTGCCCTTGACCTGTCGAGGCTTTCGTTGGCGATCCTTGTTGACCGGTCGCCCCGTTGTTGGTTGAACTTGCGCCTTGACCATTTGCCAATCCTTTGATGCCTCCGGCCGTTGCCGCCGCCGTACTTACACCGCCTGTGGCAGCGCCTTTCGCTCCTTTACTCGCTATTTTTCCAGCCCCCTGCATCACTGGTTTGGCAGCTTTTCCGGCGAAATAGGAACCGGCGGCCACCGTCCAGGCATTCCGTAAACCGGCGTCAATACCAAACAGTTTTTGCACAATGTTCGGGCCGTCGATCACGGCCAGGCTTCCGGCGATGATCGCGATTAAATATCCAAACCCACTCAATTGGTCCGCGATATACTCCGTGTAATACATATACATCCGCAAGCTGAGAAATACCATGATAATGGAAACAAAAATGCTGCCGATGTTTTTCAATATTTCTTTAAGACGTTGGCCACTACTAATATCCGCATAGGCCATAATCAGAGCGACAACTTTGTTAAACGCGAGTTCAAAGCACAACTTAGCGATTTTGATCGAAACCAAAATCATCGTCAATGCCATAACGCCAAGCGTAATTAAAGCTGTACCCCAATTGACATCCCAGCGATAATAGTTTTCGGGGAAGAAATCAAACCAACCGTCATCGCCAATACTGACAAGTCCTTCTTCGCCGTTGGATTCAATTCCAATCTTATTCGTTAATATTTCTTGGCCGCTATTGGAAAGGGGTTCTCCGTCTGCCCTTTCAAAGTCATCCGTAATCTCCTCATTTATATCAATTTGGTCAATGTTTTCCGGATCGACATGGTGTTGCGTATCCACATCCGGGCTTTGCCAGCCGGTTTCATCGTAAATGGCTACATCGGTAATATGGTCATGAACAATTTGATCGGCCATATCAAACGCATCGTCACCGACCGATGCCACTTCCACCGCATCATCCGTAAAGTCACTGCCCAGGTCCATGCCCCAGGTCAAAAGCGTCACCGTCATAATCGAAATGAAGATGTTGACCGGAATCTGGGAACGCTGCTGGTTTCTCTGGAATATGAGTTGATAACCAATAAAGGCGAGAGCAAGGGCAAGAAGAATATACAAAGCCGGTTGAATCATTCGTAAAAACGATTGCACCGGTTCGGTTTGAAAGAAGTCCAGGAGGACAAGAACACCATCAATCACGCCCTCCATGCCACTCACCAGTGCCCGAAAACCTAAAAGAAGCCACCAACCGACAAATCGGAATAGGTAGCTTATAAGGGATGTTCAAATAAATAATTAGTCAATTATGGTAATATACACAAAAGTATCCTTTGTATATGTTTTAATGGTAGTAACAGCAACCAAAAATATAACAAAGGATACTGATACCATGATACAGAAATTATCTAACGGATTCAAAGAAATTATGATAGAAACGATCGACAAATTAAAAAGTTCCGATAAACGCATCGCTTTAGCCAAGATCGCCAAAACCTATGGAGATGGAGGACAAACAGCTGTAGCGGAAACATTTCATGTGAGTAGAGATACGATAAGAAAAGGAAGTTATGAGCTAGAATCAGGGTTTCCAATCACAGATGCTTTTCAAGCAAGGGGTAGAAAGAAAGTCGAAAAAGGCCATCTCCCTCACCTGTTAGAAGATATCCAAGCCATTGTAGATGGCCAAAGCCAAACCGACCCCAGTTTCAACACGACTCAACTGTATACAAGAATGACCATTCAAGAAGTCAGAGATCAACTCGTTCTCCAAAAAGGCTATCAAGATGCAGATTTGCCGACCAACCAGACGTTAAATACCAAACTCCATCAATTGGGCTACCACCTCAAGAAGGTGCAGAAAACAAAACCGGTCAAGAAAATCGAAGAAACCGATGCGATCTTTGAAAATCTCCACGCCACTCATGAAGCTTATCAAGGAGAAAGCAATGCGGTTCGTCTTTCCTTTGATACCAAGGATCGAGTGAAAATCGGACCGTTTTCGAGAGGTGGAAAAAGTAGAGTGCGTGTAGAGGCCGCAGATCATGATTTTGGTCAGACATTTTTATCACTATTTGGAATCCTGGATATGTCCAATGAGCATGTCGAACTCACTTTCACGGCATCGAAAGTGACAGCTGATTTAATCGCTGATCAAATCGAAGCCTATGTTCACAAGTTGCGTTCACAACAGGAGGTGGATACCCTCATCATAAACGCCGATAATGGTCCTGAAAATAACAGTCGTCGAACACAATTCATGAAAAGAATGATTGAGTTTGCGGCTACCTACGACATCAAAGTCATCTTAGCCTATTACCCGCCCTATCACAGTAAATACAACCCAATTGAAAGGGTGTGGGCAGTGCTTGAGCAACATTGGAACGGGGCCCTTTTGAACACACAAGAGATGGTTTTAGGATTCGCTGAGAGTATGACTTGGAAAAAGAAGCACCCTTCTGTCACCCTTGAAGAAAACACCTATGAGACAGGGAAAAAAGTTGAAAAGAACGTAATGGATCAATATGAAAAGATGATTGATCGAGCCAAAGGGATCGGGAAATGGTTTGTGGAGATCCACCCTCATCAGTGTAAGGCAGCGTTATATATGGGCTTAAAGACACAGTGAATAAAATTGGGGGAAAGGGGAGGTGTATGTCCACACGTTAATATTCGTTCTGTAAGCCTAAATATCAATAAATTTGACACGATGAGTGGGGTGTGAATGACAATAAATCCCTCATCATTCGGCCTCGCCCCATTATTGGCTTGTTATTTTTCTTAAATTCCCTAATATCCCCGGTATTTAAGACATCCTCAAATTGGCGTAAGGTGTCGAGCAGTTCTTCCTCTTCCACCGTTTCCCTCCTTTCCTGACATTAGGCATCTTCCATAAAAGCATCTCGGTCTATATCAATCCTCTCTTCAATATTTTGAATCAAGACATCGACCAGCGCTTGATCCTGACCGGGTTGCAACGTCACCACAGCGTCTTGAAGGGCGATCGTGATCACCTCGCCATCCTCGATCCGATTGCGATAACGTTGGATGGTTTCATAATATTTGGTTTCATCGCTGCCTCCTTGTTTAAGCTAAATAGCTTCCTGGTGTATGTCTTGTTGCTTGTCATCCTTTATTTCTTCCGCGTTTTCCTCCAACGATGCATGATACTGATCAATCGTTTTTCGGATTGAGGCGTACGTGTTTTGATCGACCTCGTCAGAATCACCGAGCATCCGCAGGGTTTGCAAAAAGTCATTGACGGTCATCGTCTGCATCGTTGATTCTTCCGCATGCAAGCATGGCGCCACACGATTCATAACCATCGTCCATAACGAACCGGTTAAAATGTGAGATATGGCGGTTTGTTTCCAATCGTCCGGTTCGTTGGAGGGTGCGACTTGTGTCGGCGTTGTTGCCTTCGTTTCTTTGTCTGCCATCGCCGACAACATTCCTTCATCTTCGCTGTCAAAGCCAAAGTCGATGATGAGATCGGATAAACGCAGGTGACGATGGGGTGTATCGACTTCAATATCGGTGATCGATAACTCTGGATCGAGATTGAGATATTGATAAGCGTAAGGCATGCGTTTATTATAAATCGGAAACGGACGGATAAGTTGATCCCCGTCTTGCGTTTCGCGTTTCATCGCCCGAAAGACCACCGTACTGCCTTTTTCGAGCTCCATTAGTTCATTGGCGTCCAGCAGTTTTCGTCCCTCGGTGTTGTCTGTTTTCGCTTTTTTAAAGGAAAATGGCGTGCCGGACCTTGTTTCCACTTCCCGCGTTTCATTTCCGATTTTTTCTGAAAAGTTTTTGGCGGTTTCTTCGTCGCCGGTTTTTATATAGATGTGATTGCCGCAATTCCCGAGCACCGTATTTTTATCATCTTCCCCGTATTTTTCTTTGAGTTGAGCGTAACTCTGAACGATAAGGTGAAAACGAATGTTACGGCCTAGCGACACGGTGGTTTTGGACCCCATGCCGGAAATGGCTGGCATTTGCCCAAACTCATCAAGCATAAACACGACCTGACGCGGACATTCTTGCCCTTTGGCCATCGATGCGTGTTTGGCTAAGGAAAAGTACAGTTGATCGACAAACATGGACGGAAGTACATGCGTCGAATCATCATAATCCGGCGTAATCATAAATAAGGCGATCGGTCGGTCGTAACTGACCACTTCAGTGACACGAACATCGCTATGATTTTCCTGTTCGACTGTGGCTTGACCGG